>NZ_JADBQN010000069.1:0-338 GCF_014895915.1 Enterobacter cloacae complex sp. P13B | reverse complement strand
TCGACGGCGGCGTCACCTGGACCGACGTCAGCGTGAGCGGCCTGACCTGGACCTACGTGGACGGTCGTACGCTGGCCGACGGGGATTACAACTACCAGCTGCGCGTGATTGACGACGCGGGCAACATCAGCGCCACCGCCAGCCAGGTCGTGACGATTGATACGGTTGCGCCGGACGCCAGCAAAACGATCGCTATCGACAGCATCAGCGACGATACCGGCCTGAGCAGCAGCGACTTTATCACCAACGATACGTCCCTGACGCTGCACGGCTCGCTCGGCGCGACGCTGGCCGACGGCGAGTATGCCCAGATCAGCATCGACGGCGGCGTCACCTGG
>NZ_JADBQN010000068.1:0-9297 GCF_014895915.1 Enterobacter cloacae complex sp. P13B | reverse complement strand
GTATCAGTTACTCATACCTGGGAACAAACTAAAGAAAATAATAAATACTTATAAATATTAACTGGTTAATTATATTTGTATGATTTTTAAAATCTATGCACAACTATTTCCATGTACAACTTTCATATCAAATAACAACATTAAAAATCTGCAATTTTCACAAATTAATATTGATTTTTACATCTTGTTACATGATTAACACTTGCTTTAAAATTCGTAAAAGCTAGATTGAAATTAGATGTACGAAATTGGTTTTATATTTACCTCCCTGTGGAGGTTATGTTCTGATTCTACACACAGCAGTGCAACATCTGTCAGTACTTCTGGTGCCCTCTTCTTTACAGAGAGGGCGGCTGTCAGGTGCCAAAAATAAGTGGGGTTTCATCATGTATAATGAAGTCCATAGTTTACATGGTCATACATTACTGTTGATCACAAAACCTTCTCTGCAAGCGACAGCTTTATTACAACATTTAAAGCAATCTCTATCACTGAACGGGAAATTGCATAATATTCAACGTTCTTTTGATGATATTGCGCCTGGCAGCATCATTCTGTTTGATATGATGGAAGCCGATAAAAAGCTTATCCATTACTGGCAAGATAACTTAAGCAGGAAAAACAATAATATCCGCGTGTTATTATTGAATACGCCTGATGAATATCCTTTCAGAGATATTGAAAGCTGGCCGCATATCAATGGCGTGTTCTACGTCACTGAAGAAGAGGTTCGGGTTGTAGATGGTCTGCAAGGCATATTGCGCGGCGAATGCTATTTCTCGCAAAAGCTGGCCAGCTACCTCATCACGCACTCCGGAAATTACCGCTATAACAGTTCGGAATCAGCGCTGCTCACCCACCGTGAGAAAGAGATCCTGAACAAATTACGCATTGGTGCTTCAAATATTGAAATCGCCCGTTCGTTATTTATCAGCGAAAATACGGTAAAGACGCACCTTTATAATCTTTTCAAGAAGATAGCTGTTAAAAACCGAACTCAGGCGGTTTCATGGGCAAACGATAACCTCAGGCGTTAATCACATGAAGCGCACGTTGAGTTGGATCGCCGCAGCGAGTCTCCTGCTCGCTGCAGGGAACCTGCAGGCCGTTGAGGTCGAAGTTCCCGGATTGTTAACTGACCACACTGTCTCATCGATTGGGCACAGTTTTTACCGGGCCTTCAGCGATAAATGGGACAGTCCCTACACGGGTAATTTAACAATCAACGAGCGGCCCAGTGCACGTTGGGGAAGCTGGATAACCATAACGGCCAATCAGGACGTTATTTATCAAACGTTTTTATTCCCCTCGAAAACAGACTTCGAAAAAAACGTAGCCTTAGCACTGGCTCAAACTGAAGACGCTATTAATCGCCTGCAAATAGATAAAGCCCTATTAAGCACCAGCGATTTAGCAAAAGATGAGTTCTAGCGAACCGATATGCGGAGGCTGTCATGCGTATTGCATATGCAGTTGTTTCGATCATGCTTATTGCTCCCCTGAGCTGGGCCGGAAATATGACCTTCCAGTTCCGTAACCCTAACTTTGGCGGTAACCCCAACAACGGTGCCTTTCTGCTGAATCAAGCTCAGGCACAAAACTCCTATAAAGATCCGAGCTTTCAGGATTTTACCGTTGATACCCCTTCCGCACTGGATAACTTCACCCAGGCTATCCAGTCGCAGATTTTAGGGGGATTGCTGACCAACATTAATACCGGCAAACCCGGCCGAATGATGACCAACGACTTTATCGTCGACATCGCCAACAGGGATGGACAGCTCCAGTTGAATGTGACCGATCGTAAAACCGGAAAAACTTCCACCATAGAGGTTTCCGGCCTGCAAAATAATTCAACTGACTTTTAAACAATAGCTAAATAAGGACAACGATCATGCAGCGCTTCCTGATATTTGTTGCAGTGTGCTTATTGAGCGGTTGTTTAACTGCTCCGCCTAAAGAAGCTGCAAAACCCACATTAATGCCGCGGGCCCAGAGTTACCGTGATTTGACCCATTTGCCTTCACCTACGGGCAAGATATTTGTCTCGGTATACAACATTCAGGATGAAACCGGACAATTTAAGCCTTATCCGGCAAGTAACTTCTCCACCGCGGTGCCGCAAAGCGCCACCGCCATGCTGGTGACTGCACTTAAAGATTCGCACTGGTTTATTCCGCTGGAACGCCAGGGGCTTCAGAACCTGTTAAATGAACGAAAAATCATTCGTGCCGCGCAGGAGAATGGCACCGTTGCGGACAATAACCGGATGCCTCTGCAGTCTCTGGCCGCCGCAAACGTGATGATTGAAGGGTCGATTATCGGTTACGAGAGCAACGTGAAATCGGGTGGCGTGGGCGCGCGCTACTTCGGTATCGGCGCAGATACCCAGTACCAGCTCGACCAAATTGCGGTTAACCTGCGCGTCGTGAACGTCAGTACCGGTGAAGTGCTCTCTTCGGTCAACACCAGCAAAACGATATTGTCTTATGAAGTTCAGGCTGGGGTATTCCGCTTTATTGATTACCAGCGCCTGCTGGAGGGAGAAATTGGCTACACCTCTAACGAACCGGTCATGATGTGTCTGATGTCAGCCATTGAAACCGGTGTGATCTTCTTAATCAACGATGGTATCGATCGCGGGCTGTGGGATCTGCAAAACAAAGCGGAGGTGCAGAACCCGATCCTGGTGAAATACCGTGATATGTCGGTGCCTCCGGAATCCTGACGGGCAGCGCATAAAAAAAGGCGAGATGATTATCTCGCCTTTTTTTTATTCACTCACCGCGGTGATGTTTTGCGTTTTTTCCCGTCGCGCCGCCAGCCAAAGACCGCTGTTCTTCATGGCGTAGCCAAACAGCAGCCCCAGCGCCAGGGAAGGAACCACCAGCTTCCAGTCCCCCTGCCCGGCAAAGGTTGCGCAGGCCCCCATAAAGGTTCCCGGCACAAACGACAGCAGCAGATGCTTCGCCTGGATGCACATCAGGAAGGCGACGACACCCGTCATGACGTACCCCAGCATATCCAGATGCGGCGCCAGCGCGCTGCCTTTCATGATGACCAGCGCCCAGATAACGCCGCTCATCAGCGTGCAGCCTGAGATAAAGAGCCCTTTCAGCCCGCCCTGAGGACAGGCGAAATAGGCCGTGCAGCCCAGGAAGCCAGCCCAGCTTAACAGACCGAGAGACACCGCTACCCATCCCCAAATACCGGAGAGGATGCCCGTCGTGATTGCAATACAAAGTAATATGTTCATGGCGCGCATCTTAGCAGAAGCGCGCCATAGAAATGAGATCAGAAGCACATTACGTGCAAGTTGAAATGTATCGTTGCAGGATTTTTGTGATTTACATCACTCTTCGCTCTCTTCTTCCAGCTCGTCCCACATTGCTGCAATGGCGTCACGCGTCAGCGGGGCCAGCGTTCGCCAGAACGGAGAGGTGGCATGAGCTTCCACTTTACCCAGGAAGGTCCCCACCCACGGCAGCAGATACGTTTCGAAGAGGATCCCGATGGCTTCATTTTCATCGTCGCCAGCGTTGTCTTCGATCCAGGACGCGGCCAGCAGCAGCGTACCGATATGATCGGCTGGGGTATCGCTCAGCGGCATCCCGCGTTCTGAAAGGAATGCCCGCACTTCCGCTTCGGTCGCTCCTTCCTGCCAGGCGGAACGATACGGCGACACGCGGCACTCTTCGCCCACGAACAGAGCATTGTAGTCCGTTGAGATCTGCTGCATATCGCAGTTTTTCTGCAGGCGCTCCAGTAACTCATCCTGTTCCAGCGGCCAGTTCTGCGCCAGTTTACCTTCGCGAATCAGCGTAAACAGCGGCACCAGCAGCGGGTCCTGCGGCTGGCGGTAATACAGGGAGCCCAGCACGCGGCAAAGGATGGAAAATTCATTCATTGTTTTATTCCGTTATTCAATTAAAGATCGGCAAATTCATCAATCGGCGCCATGCCGCGCGACTCGAGGAAATCAAGCATACGACGCGGCGTGACGTTCAGGATGCGCTCTTCCGGGAAATCCACATCCTGCAATATTTTCAGGCACTCGCTAAAATCCCCCAGCGTGAAGGCCGTGTGCGAATCAGAGCCCAGCGCCACCATGCCACCCGCATCACGCACGGCGGCAGCCACTTCGCGACAGTTGGCTTCACTGCCTTTACGCGAGTGCACGAACGAGGAGTTATTAATCTCCAGCGCCACGCGGTGTTTCGCCGCGGCCTGCGCCACGGCCTGAATATCAATCGGGTATTTCGGATTGCCTGGATGGCTGATGATGTGCACATTGCCGCTGGCAATAGTGGCAATCATCGCCGCGGTATTGGTCTCTTTATCCTGCGGCGGGAAAACCGGCTCATGGAAGCCGGCAAGGATCAGATCTAAGGAGGTCAGCATCGGGCCGGTACAGTCAATTTCACCGTCGGTGTTTTTGATGTTCGCCTCAATGCCGCGCAGTATCCCAATGCCGTCCACCAGACGTGGCCAGATACGCATATTCACAAAATGCCAGTAGTGCGGCGCATCCGCCATATCCGGGCCGTGATCGGTTATCGCGAACAGCTTGATGCCCTTAAGCTTCGCCTGGGCAATATAATCATGGAGGTTGCTATACGCGTGGGTGCTGGCGACGGTGTGCATATGCAGGTCAACGGGATACATCTTTCTCTCCTCTGCGTTTTTTCCAAAGGATAGCAGTTATCAGCGGCGAATATTAGCAAAAACCCGGCGAACGCCGGGTTTCTCTCAGTAGCCGCGCTGTCGGTCGACCTGTCCGGTGACCGGGTTACCCTTCTCTATTTCACCGATCGTGTGCGAGATATAGGCCACCGCCTCGGCAGGTCGCGTCACGGCGGCAACGTGCGGAGTCATTGCCACGCGCGGGTGTCGCCACAGCGGGCTTTCCTCCGGCAGCGGCTCACGGCTGTAGACATCCAGCATGGCGCCTTTAAGCTTCCCGCTATCCAGCGCCTTCAGCAGATCCGGCTCGACCAGATGCACGCCGCGCGCCAGGTTCATCAGATAGCTCTGGTCGTCCAGCTGGTTGAGCAGGCCTTCATTGATAATCCCCACCGTTTCCGCCGTATTGGGCAGCAGGTTAATTAGCACACGCGTGCCGTTCAGGAAGGCCGGAAGCTCATCCGTTCCGGCAAAGCTCTCAACGCCCGGATAGTCTTTACGGCTGCGGCTCCAGCAGCGCAGCGGGAAGCCCCACGGCGCGAGCGCTTCAGCCACTTTCGAACCCAGCACGCCCGCGCCGAGGATACCAACGGTAAACGCTTCGCGCGGATATTCAGGCAGCGGCTCCCAGCGGGATTGCTGCTTAAGCGCCTGATAGTCATCAAAGCGGCGGAACCAGTGCAGCACCTGGCTGACGGCATACTCCTGCATTTGCTGGCCCATACCGGTATCTTCCAGGCGGAACAGAGGAATATCTTCCGGCAGCATTTCAGGGTGTGCTTTCAGCTTGCTCAGAATGGAATCCACGCCGGCCCCGAGCGCGAACACGGCCTTTAGCTTACGGCCCTGGAGCATTTCTACCGGCGGATGCCAGACCAGCGCGTAGTCAGCATGTTCGTTATCGCCCCGCTTCCACTCACGAACGCGAGCGCCCGGCAGTGCCGCAGAAAGTGCCTTAATCCAGTAAGCCGTATCAAAAGTGGGGTGATAGAAGAGTATATCCATAGTCAATCCTGCCTTTTATTGCGCTGATTTATTTTGCTTTTTAACTGGATGGTCAGCATAGCAAATTTCTTGCGCGACCGTGTTGTTGATAAAAAAGACGCTTTCAGCACATTTAAGAATCATGTTGCCTGAAGTTTGTCTAAACGCGCTAAATTACTGAAAAAGTGGGTTGACGGCAGTTCGGCTTTTCCTTACATTAGCGCCCGTCCCAGCAACAACGGGATGACAATATGGTGAGGTGTCCGAGTGGCTGAAGGAGCACGCCTGGAAAGTGTGTATACGGCAACGTATCGGGGGTTCGAATCCCCCCCTCACCGCCATATTTTAAGAAGAGCTCGCATGAAAATGCGGGCTTTTTTTTCGCATGTTGCACGCCTGCGGGGGGATGAGAATCCCCGACCGGGGTTCGACAACTGGCGCAGCCAGTTGGACAGACTGTGAGCAAAGCGAACAGGCTGCCCGCAGGGCGAGCGAAGCGAGTCAATCCCCCCCGGTGCTATATTCAGCTCGGTGCAGCCTGAGCGCCTCACCCTAACCCTCTCCCCAAAAGGGCGAGGGGATCGTTACTCCTCCACCATCCGCGCATACTCTTCAGTAAGAAAATCCACCAGCGTTCTGACGGACGGCAGCAAACCTCGCCTGGAAGGATAAACAGCGTGAATCACTTCCCGTCGGGGTTCCCATGCGTCCAGCACCCTTACCAGTTCCCCGGATGCCAGCTGATCCTTGACCATCAAAATCGGCAGCTGCACCACGCCCACCCCCGCCATCGCCGCTTCACGCAGCGCCAGCATGTCGGTGGTAATAAAGCGCGGCGTGTAATGAATCGCGGCTTTCGCTCCCTCCGGCCCGCTCAGCTCCCATCTGTGCAGCTGCTTTCCCACCCCCATGCTCAAACCCGGCCACTCGCTCAGCTCAGAGGGCACGGCAGGGTGACCCATCCGCTCAATCAGCGCAGGGCTCGCCACCAGGCAGTGTCCCCTGTCTGCCAGCACTCTTAACACCAGGTCGCTGTCATCAAACGGACGTGGACGAACGCGGATCGCCACGTCAATGCCCTCGCCCACCAGATCGACCCGTCGGTTGGTGGCCTCAAGCTGAAGATTGATCCCCGGATAGCGCGCCATAAACCGCGCCAGCATGGGCCCCACGTGCACGTGCAGCAAGGTGACCGGACAGGTGATCCTGACCACGCCGCGTGGCTCGGCCTGCAACGCCGCCACCGCCTCTTCCGCAGCTTCGGCCTCTACCAGCATGGCTTTACAGTGCTGATAGAACGTCTGCCCCACTTCCGTCACCGTAAACTGCCGGGTGGTGCGCTGGATCAACCGCACGCCAAGGCGCTCTTCCAGCTGGGCAATCCGGCGGCTCAGTTTTGACTTGGGCTGATCGAGCGCCCGACCCGCCGCCGCAAATCCACCATGGTCCACCACCTTCACAAACCACGCGAAATCATTGAGATCCTGCATACGCCCTCATCGTTCCATATTCAGAACAGTGAATGTCATTTTCACTATCTACCGGGATATTAACCCTGAATATAAGCTAATTACATCAACAGAACATCAGGAGTACATCATGAAAAACGTAACAGGCGTTTATACCGCACCTCGTCCGCACTGGGTCGGTGACGGTTTCCCGGTTCGTTCAATGTTTTCTTACCAGACGCACGGCGAGCCGCTGAGCCCGTTTCTGCTGCTGGACTATGCCGGACCGTACACCTTCCCGGCGGACGGCGCGAAACGCGGCGTGGGCGAGCATCCTCATCGCGGCTTTGAAACGGTGACCATCGTTTACGCCGGCGAAGTGGAGCATCGCGACTCCACCGGCAGAGGCGGCATTATTGGCCCCGGCGACGTGCAGTGGATGACGGCGGGCGCAGGCATCCTGCACGAGGAGTTCCACTCCAGCGCCTTCGCGCAGAAAGGCGGTGAACTAAAAATGATGCAGCTGTGGGTCAACCTGCCCGCCAAAGACAAAATGGCGACGCCCGGCTACCAGAGCATCACCAAAGCGGATATCCCGGTGGTCACGCTGCCGGATAACAGCGGCACGCTGCGGGTCATCGCCGGTCGCCTTGAGGACGTGACGGGCCCGGCCCATACCTTCTCACCGCTGAACGTCTGGGACATCGCGCTTAACCAGGGCAGCCATCTGACGCTCAACCAGCCCGAAGGCTGGAGCACGGCGCTGGTGGTACTTGAGGGCAGCGTAACGGTGAACGGCACCACGCCAGCGGGTGAAGCGCAGCTGGTTGTGCTAAGTCAGAGCGGTGAAAAGCTGCATCTGGAAGCGAACAGCGACGCGAAATTGCTGCTGATGGCCGGTGAGCCGCTGAATGAACCGATTGTGGGCTACGGCCCGTTTGTGATGAACAGTAAAACCGAGATCGCGGAAGCCATTCGTGATTTCAACTCCGGCCGCTTTGGCCAGATCTGAACGTAATTAAGGAGCGCGATATGTCTACCCCTGCAAACTTCAACGGTGCACGTCCCGTCATTGACGTAAATGATGCCGTCATGCTGCTTATCGACCACCAGAGCGGGCTGTTCCAGACCGTCGGCGACATGCCCATGCCGGAGCTGCGCGCCCGTGCGGCGGCGCTGGCAAAGATCGCCACGCTGGCGAAGATCCCGGTGATCACCACCGCCTCCGTTCCACAGGGACCGAACGGCCCGCTTATCCCGGAGATCCACGCCAACGCGCCGCATGCGCAGTATGTGGCCCGCAAAGGTGAGATCAACGCCTGGGATAACCCGGAATTCGTGGCGGCGGTAAAAGCTACCGGTCGCAAGACGTTAATTATTGCAGGCACGATCACCAGCGTCTGCATGGCCTTCCCGTCCATCAGCGCGGTGGCGGACGGATATAAAGTGTTTGCGGTGATTGATGCCTCCGGCACCTACAGCAAAATGGCGCAGGAGATCACCCTGGCCCGCGTGGTCCAGGCAGGCGTGGTGCCGATGGATACCGCCGCTGTGGCCTCTGAGATCCAGCGAACCTGGAACCGTGAAGATGCGGCTGAATGGGCTGAGGTATACACCCACATCTTCCCGGCCTACCAGCTGCTGATCGAAAGCTACGGCAAAGCGCAGGAGGTGGTGAAAAACAGCGAAGTGCTCGATTCACAGCGTTAATCCTGCGCTGTGCGTCATAAGCTGATTAAGGCTTAACCGAACAAGCACGAATGCAGAAAATCTGCTTGACCGCTTTCGCGCAACTCCCTATAGTAGCGCCCCGTTGCCCCCCAAGCGGTCAGGCAGCAAAACAATATGGTGAGGTGTCCGAGTGGCTGAAGGAGCACGCCTGGAAAGTGTGTATACGGCAACGTATCGGGGGTTCGAATCCCCCCCTCACCGCCATATTTGAAGAAGAGCTCGCATGAAAATGCGGGCTTTTTTTTCGCATATTGCACGCCTGTGGGGGGATGAGAACCCCCGACCGGGGTTCGACAACTGGCGTAGCCAGTTGGACAGACTGTGAGCAAAGCGAACAGGCTGCCCGCAGGGCGAGCGAAGCGAGTCAATCCCCCCCCGGTGCTATATTCAGCTCGGTGCGGCCTGAGACCCTCACCCTAACCCTCTCCCCAGGGGCTGAGGGTTCCCCAGA
>NZ_JADBQN010000067.1:0-22442 GCF_014895915.1 Enterobacter cloacae complex sp. P13B | reverse complement strand
GATTAACATACTCATTACTGTCTCTTTATTTTTTTCAGTAGGATTTCTGTGTGAATAATTACATTCTCTAACCAATTGTTTCACTAATCAATCAGAATTTTCACTCTCAAGGAGTGGCTTGAAAAATCTTTTAAATCAATAAATTATGATGGTTTTGATTGCATGCGTATTGCTACGGTGCAGTTATTCATTCAATAGTTCAAACCCTTTTCACCGCTGCATAGCAAGGGGCGCTGCGCCCGGCTATGCAGGGGCAAGTTTTTTTCTCTCGTGCGCTTTTCGTTCTCCGTATCTGCTTCCGGTTAATCTTTTCCCAACACAACCCGTCCCGTAAGGGTAAATGGCACGCATGCTGCGCCCTTGCTGGCCGGAACGATGCCGGGAAAGCGAACCGTCAGGCGATACGAAGACGAAAATCACACACTGACGGAGAAAAAACCATGAAGATTTCCCTGCATACCCAGACTAGAGCCCCTAACGCCGCAGCGACGACCAGCGTATCCCCGCTGGACCCGTCAGGCTCCTCAAAAACGAAATTTTCTAAAACCAGAACAGATAATTATCAGACCATTACCGACAACATCATCACAGCACTGGAAGCCGGTGTAAAACCGTGGTCCTGCCCGTGGCAGCGCGTATCGGGCATGTCTGGTCTGCCATCCAATTATGCCACCGGCGTACCCTACAGCGGCATGAATATCATGTTGCTGTGGTGCAGTGCGTCAAAACAGGGTTTCAGTGATTCCCGCTGGATGACCTACAAACAGTCTCAGACAGCAGGTGGACAGGTTCGCAAGGGCGAACATGGTACGACGGCCATTTTCTACACCACGCTGGAGAAGGAAAACGACGCAGGAGAAATTGACCATATCCCGATGCTTAAAACTTTCACCGTGTTTAACGTTCAGCAAATCGACGGCTTGGCCCTGACAACTGAAACAGTCAGCCCGGAAGCAACCTTTGACCCGTTGCCGCATGCTGAAAATCTGTTCAGGAAGAGCGGCGCAAGCATCATCGAGAAAGGACAAAATGCCTTTTTCAGTCCATCCTCTGATGAAGTCTGGTTACCAGCGCGCCATCTGTTTTCGGATGCGGCTAACTTCTACGCTACTGGCCTGCATGAGCTGGTTCACTGGAGTGGTGGTAAAAAACGCCTGAACCGTGAAATGAAAGGGAAGTTTGGCAGTGCAGATTATGCAGAGGAAGAATTGGTGGCGGAGCTGGGAAGTGCTTTTCTGATGGCGGAACTGGGGATTGAGGGAGAGGTACAACATGAAAGCTATATTGCTTCCTGGCTGAAAGCGCTGAAAAACGACAAGCGTTATATTTTTAAAGCGGCCAGCGCCGCCTCCAAAGCGCATCGTTATCTGATGGATAAACTCTGAGGCCGGAGCCGGACAACCGCAAGGGAATGCGGTTACATGGTTTTAACCGGCAACGCTGCAGGGCGCAGACTGAGGCGGAACGCAGCACAGCGAGTACCGGACAGTCTGCGCCTCGCAGTGGAATAAAAAAAATTCCGGCCTGGCGGTATCGCCGCCAGGCCGGTGAGGCCATCACGATGACCTGAATAAAAGCTTACGTATAGCTGCCTAATGAAAGGTGTTTCAGTTCATCAAAGGTATAAATGCGAAACACCCGACGGTGGCGTTCTTCCAGCGGGACGTGCTGATGGTTGATGATGACGTGTCTGATGCTGTCAAACAGCAGTTCAAGTGCCCGTTTTTTCTGTGGGTCAGGCATGACATAAAAAACATAAATCCAGTTCTTGCGGGTACGGGCCAGCAGGTGACTGGCAATTATCGACTGATAACGGGCCCGGGTTTTCAGGCGGCGCTCGGTTTCAATGGCAATAACTTTTCCGTCAGGCAGGGTCAGTAACCCATCTGGGCGATGTTTTACCTGATACTTGCTGATAAAAGTGGTCCGGTCGCCGTTAATCCATCCCGAAGCACCTTTTTTCTCCAGAATAAGTCTGGCGGCCTGATTATCAAGATGATGCTCCAGCGTCCAGCCGGTAATTCTGGACGGTTCAAACCTCGCGGGAAAGATTTTATCATCCGGAGTTAACACCACCGCCAGCCCGTCGCTGGTGATCCCCCATAATGAAATCTTCATTGTCCGTGATTCAAGCACATGCTTCTGGATTAACCCCATTTGCTCAGTTTTTGCCAACAGCGAATAAAGCGATTTATGATCCCGGAAACCAAATAGCAGCATCAGCGTTTTGAAATCGCTGTAGGTTTCTTCTTTCAGGAAGTTCAGCAGTTGTTTTATTTTTTCTCTGTTGCGTGTCTGGCGCTCTTGATATGTAGAAATCAGCATAACCGCTCCTTAAAAATCCAGCGGGGACAGGTGTTCTCCTTCATCAGGTTGGGGCTCTGCCGGTTTGACTTCGCTTTCGTTGAAGAAAAGATCCGGGTGCGTTGTCATCACATCCTGTATGGATGGTTTATCATCCTCGTCAAAATCCAGTGCGATTTTCACCGGTGCCGCCGATGCGGCAATATCAGGGGAAACCGAGAAGATTTTTAGCTGACTCTTTCTGATCTTTATCGGTGAAATCAGTGAGGCAGAAGGTAGCGTTTTTGTCGTAAAGATAAAGCTGACAAAATCGTGCAGGTTCAGGATCATGTTACTGTCAATAAAGTAACGTTCGGCCTGGCGGATTGTGCGCTCACTGTCGATGGTCTCTGTCAGCATATTATCCGTTTTAGCCTTACGGAGTTCATCATCCACCAGAATAGTGCCTGACATTCTTGCCACCCATTCCGCCGTATCCGGGTCCATGACGCGATAAACCAGTTTGAATTTGGCATTTTCAACGACCGCACCGACAACGGCATCACCTTTCAAATCTGCCGGGCAGTCTTTTAAATCGGCAATGGACTGGTGGTCCATAATAATATGCACGCCTTTATCCCGCGCCGCACCTAAACCTTCCAGCGCTGGCCGGGATAAATGATATTTCAGTTCGGAAAGATAAATAGCTATGGAGCGGGGAACGTTTGTTACACGGTCGCGCCTTTCTGCTAACTGGTACAGGCGAACCAGTAACATGCGCTGGGTTGTAATAATTTTGCTGTTTCGCATGGAGCCGATAACATAGCAACAGCCGCCTTCATCAAACATTTGTTGAAGTGAAAAACCTTCCGGTGAATTAATGGCATTTAATAATGCCAGCTCTTCAATCTTACCGAAAAATGCTTTGATTTTTTCGGCAATGCTCTGAACGTAGTCACCGTTATAAACATCACGGAGAGTTGCCGATGGGTTATCACTGACAAATTGCGCGGCCATACGTGCGGCTTTTCGGTCATCAATGCGATAAAAATCCGATTCCTGCCCTTTTTCCGCCAGGCTGAAACCGGCAACAAACAATTCTTCCAGTTCATCGGGCGTGATATCTTCAATCAGATTTAACTGGTATTGCTGTTTTCGCAGGTCGATTAAGGCAAAGGGTTTGCCTGCATCCTCGCAGGCTTTGCGGTAAAGATGCGGTGCCCATTCATCATCCTTGGGGTCCATAACAAACACACCTTCACCGGCCAGAATGCTTTGATAAAGCAATATACCAGCAGCAACCCCTTTACCGGCTCCTGTGGTGCCGATAATATCCGCGTGTTGTTTCTGCCAGTCCTTTAACGGGAGATACAACGGCTCCTTCTCGCTGTCCATACCAGTAAAAATACCTTTATTCAGGTCGATATAATCCAGCGGGTTATAATGCAGTGTTTCCGGCAGCAGGGATTTTACGGTGCGGACATCGGTGCGCAATTCCCGTTCAAGGGTGGTTTTTTTAACAAGGCGTTTCTTTATTCTGTCCAGTTCAGGCGTGAATACCCGGCGAAGCATAATATGAAAAATAATCCCGGTCACAGTGAAAGTGATCCGTACTGCCCACGCCAGTACCGTATTATCACTGGTGAGTCTGATTTTATACAGCCACTGAAAGGATCCGATAACTATCGGGGCCATTGTGCCAGATATAAAACACAACAGCGAAAAAGCAATAATCAGCTTTTTCCATAACGGGGCCTTCTGCCGTTCATCGCTTTTCATCGACGTAAAAAACGGCATCGTCAGCCCCGCTAATAACGCCAGTATCAGTTGTTGCTGTTGCACAAAAGCGAGCAGTGCCAGCATCCCGTTCACTATCGGCGACAGTGAAGCGGTAAGCTTATTTAAAATCATCGTGCCTCCTTCGTCAGCGATTCGCCCCATGACATCGCCCCATCAGTTCGCCCCACGGTGTCGGGCGAAAAGGCGGGGCGAACGTATGGGGTAAAGAAGGTGGTCGCTGTGCGGCCATGTGCAGGAAAGCATGCTTCCCTGCACGAAACGGCGTGCGCCAGTACATGCGGGCTGGACGCCCTTATTGCCTGTCACATGGGGGCAATGTCGTGACTGGACGCCGCGCCAAAACCCCCAGGGTCAAAGGCAGCACACCGTCGCCCGCTACGCGCGACCACCCCCTTTAAGACGGTCGCTTTCGCCTTTTTCTTCCCTTTACTCGTTCCTCGTAGCGGGAATAAAAGGGAAGCTGACCTTTAAAGAGGGTGGTCGCGCCACGCTACCGGCTTTTGGCCGGAGACTTAGCTGCGACGGTGTGCGGGGCGATGCCCCCCAAATAAACCGCTGTCGTGGGCGACAGCTTTTCGCTCGCTGGGGCGGCGAAATTTATCCGGCTCCCCCCAGCCTGCAAAATCCGCGTGGGCGCGGCTGTTTGCAGGTGAGGCGCGGTGCCTGAATTATTTTCGCTCCTTAACCCGCGAAAATATTTCTGTCCGCTGCCTCATTTTTACGGCCCCTGTTTCTTCGCTCCTTAATCCGCGAAAAACAGAAGCCGTAAAAACCTGAAAACCGTCACGCTCTGTGCCCGTCTCGCCAGTATTAACCACGAACGCGGCCATATTTACTGATGACCTGACTGATAGCCGCCGGGTCTGCCGATTCACATTCAAGTAAAAACGATTTTCTGGCATCGGCCGTATGGTCAGGAAGAAAACCGTGTTTATTCTCTTTCACGATATTAAAGAATGCCCGTTCAGCGGAATGACATTCACTGCTGCCACTGTTTCCCGTTGTTTTACCGTACATGCATAAAACCACTTCGCAGGCATCAGCGGCCATTGCGGATGTTGAACATGACGCCATAACGCCGAGAAATAATAAGGAGAGTATGACTTTCTTCATTTCAGTTACCGGTATGATTAATGAAAGGTTGCGTATTTAGGGT
This sequence comes from Enterobacter cloacae complex sp. P13B, assembly GCF_014895915.1. NCBI lineage: Bacteria > Pseudomonadati > Pseudomonadota > Gammaproteobacteria > Enterobacterales > Enterobacteriaceae > Enterobacter > Enterobacter cloacae complex sp. P13B. Next base: position 17,203 of record NZ_JADBQN010000067.1, on the reverse strand, counting down.
AATGTTATTTGCCAGAGTTATTGTCTGAATGCCTCTTTCATGCTGTTTAAATGAACTGGCTTAAAGTAAATATCACTCATCCGGCGCACATCGCCGTGTATGTCAATACTGACGATGACATCAATGCTTTTAAGTACCTTGCGTAACAGCACATCAAAAGGAATATTCCGGCAGTCGGGGTTTTCATAGCAGCGGTCAATGATCCCTTCAATACATTCTTCCGGGCTGCCCGCGTGCATGGAGGTGATTAGTCCTTCATGTCCCGAGCCGACAATTTTCAGCGCGTCCCACGCTTCACGCCCACGAATTTCCGCCAGTAATATCCGGTCAGGGTTCATCCGATAATTAGCACGAATCAGCCTGCCAGGCGTGACAATAGCGTTATCCCCGGCATCCGCCGGGTAAAAAAGATGAACATAATTGGCATGGTGATAAAAACGGATTTCAGGATTATCCTCAATGGTGGTTAGCCGGAGATGCAACGGAATATAATGCAGTAGCGTTTTCATATAGGTGGTTTTACCGGAGCCGGTTTCACCCACAATAAAAATCGTTTTGCCATATTCCACCGCTTTTTCCATAAAGCGGGGAATATTCCCGCTGTTATATAACTGAATCAGTGCATCATCCTGACTTTCCGTTTTCTCCTGACCGGCCACACGCTGATAAAATCCCGCATCAATCCATGACTGATGTGTTTTCTGCTCAAACGAGGGCTTGCGCAGCGTAATGGATACCGTATTACGCTCACAGGCCGGAGGAATAATCGCCTGAATACGTTCGCCGGATCTTAATGTTGCAGAAAGGATGGGTGATGTATCGTCAATATTATCGTCATGCCAGGATGCCAGCGCCCTGGCAAAGGCATGACACTGACGCAGCGTGATCGGGGATGCCTGTTTTTGCCAATTCCCCCGGATTTTCGTATACAGTTCGCCCGGCCGGTTAACGGCAATTTCTGTCAGGCCATCCTGCGCAAGAAAATCACCAAAGAGCCGGTTTTTCATAAAGTCCAGTGACAGGTTTTCAGCGTTCATACCATTTCTTTTTTAGTCGAAGTTGATAAACAGAGGAAAAATCAATATCCGTGCCGGTCATGATGCCGAGCACATCACCCTGGTTCAGGTACATGGTGGGCGGGATACTGATGCTGTTTTCCAGCGTCGTTTTTGCCATTTCAGCCGTGGCGGCACGGGTGTTTTCGGTATAGTCGGTATTGCGGTCTTTACCCGGCGCGGCATCTGATGCCGCTGCCGCCACGTCCTGCACGGTACTCAGCATCAGGGCGTTGCCGAAACGCTCCCAGAAATGGCTGTCGATCCAGCCTGCGATCCCCGCCTCACCAAGCGGGCCGGTAGCCTGCGTATCGGTGAGCGGGATTTGCAGGCTGCCGGGCTCCGGTGTGCGCAGCTCCGTCCACAGCACAAACATCCGGCTGCGTCCGTGATGCAGTGCCCCGGTGCGGTAGAAACCACGGGCAACTGTTCCCGCTGGGATCAGCCTTACATGGTTGCTGGCGCTCCAGACATCCTCATTGATAAGGCAGGAGATATGGCCGCCAACATCCGACACGAAGCGCCGCATCATCGAACAGGGAATATATCGATCCACCGGGATATAGAGATCAGGATCGAGGCCCAGCCGCCTGACACCGGTGACGCTGGCGAGGCCCGGATCGTCGCTGTTACTGCTGGCTGCCGATGTGACCCCATCCGGGCAGTGCAGGCGGCCATCCTTCCCCCTGACCAGTACCAACTGACAAGATGTGTACGCCGTGGATGATGCCGGACTGCCCGACGTTCCCGTGCCGCTGTGCGGTTCGCTACGGGACGTGCGGGTATTGCCGCCAGCTGTTGTACTGCCGTTGTTCAGCCCATCGGCCAGTGCTGCCGCCTTGTTCAGGGCGGGTGGTTCCGGCGGTAATAAGGGAGGAGCAGTGTCGCTCTGACTGGCAGGGCCTGCGCTTTCCTGCCTCCCTGGCCCGAACAGGCCAAACGGGTTACTGTCCATGCCCAGATTCTTACGCTCCTGCTGCACCGCCCCGGAGGAGGGCGGCGGCGCGGTGTCAGATTTTTTCTCATCATCCCTTTTCAGGGCGCTGAGAAGACGATCGCCACCGGATGCCAGCGCGATGACCAGGACCAGACTCAGCAGGCTGACGATCAGCGTGCGGCGACCGGACGCCTTACGGAAACGGGTCACTTCCGGCTGGCCGGGCGGCGTTTTCTGCTCCGGCTCCTGATATGTCATTGCCGCGCGGGCGCGTTCACGGGCTTCCGCTTCCCGTTCTGCGGTGGTTTTTTCCGGTTCGTCCGGGAAAGATTTGTCGGTCATTTTGCCTCCAGCGTAACGGACGGCGAAACGGTGTCACTGTTGGTCAGCGGGAAACGCCCGAATCCGTCGTTTTCGATCCCCACCACCGAGGTGCCGTAACGCAGTACCAGCTGCGGCGATGCCGGAACCACCATCACGGTGTAGTTGCCCTGTTGAACTGTCTGCGGCGTGACCGCCTGCTCCTGACCATTAACCACCCGGAAGACAGAAGGCAGGGTTTTCGTGGGGGAAAAACCGATATACGCAAAACGGCCGTCATCCCAGGTAAAGTCCGGGGCGATGAAGGCTGAGCCTGCTGCCACCCGTTTTGTATAGCGCCAGTTGCGCGGAGTGGTAGCCTTCCCGAATGCCGCCGCTATCCGCTTGCGGTCCAGTGTTTCCTGCTGTCGTTGCTGACGGGGGGCGCTGGCGGCGGCTGACTTTTCCCTCTGCTCATCGGGATAGCGGTAGCGGATAACAAATGCCTGAGCGGGCGAGTCTTTATCCAGGACGTTCAGCTCCAGGCTGTAATCGCGCTTCGATGTCACCACGAACAGATTGGTTTTCCAGTCTTTTGCTGTCGGCAGAAATACCTGGCTGACGGTGTTGCCGCTGGCATCCGTGACCGGCTGGGTAATCGGGTTCGGACTGACGCCCACCCGGTTGTCGCTTTTCGTCACGGTCCAGCCTCTGGGAAAACCCGCCTGCGCATCGATAACGGTTTCATCGTCATCAAACACCAGCATGGTAACGTAGCCGGGGCGGGTACTGACGACCGTGGCGTTCTGGCTGTTGTATGTGACGTTCTGCATCCGGCTGTCATACGCGCTGCCGCGCGGTGTCGCTGCGCTCCATGCCACGCATGACGCCAGTAAGCCAGAGAGGAGCAGGGTATGTCTAAGCATCATTCCCCCCTCAGCTCTTTATCGCGCTGGTAGCTGGTGACGATAAAGCCCAGCGGGTTCACTTCGCGCTGGCTGTCGGTCAGTTGCCGGTGCGGGACGTAGCGGTATGTGAGACGGATATTCCAGACATCCGTTTTCACGGAATTATCAGCAATACGGCGGATAGTGCGTTTGATACGCAGGGTTGCCAGATTATCCGGCCTAGTGGCAGGCGCATGCACATTGGAAATAATGTCGATATAAACGACATATTCCGCCTTGTTAAAAATAACGTCCGGTGCCTGGTCGCCGTTAAACCCGTACAGATAGTCCCGGTTTACGCTGTCGCTGTTGAATAACTGTACGTCGTCATAATCACGCTGGAGGGAGAAATAATTATATCCCTCGCGGAGTTTGACATAGTGTGCTGCCAGTGAATGCGCCAGTGCCTTTTCAGACGAAATATCCCGTTCCTTCACGCGGGTCATATATTCATAGCGCCCGGTCTGTTTATCCACTGACCATAATTCAGTATCGGTGGTTTTCAGCGGCAGCAGAATAATAATGGCCGTAATCGCCATTGCGGCCAGAATCAGTCCGGCAGTGGCCACCCGCCAGGCGGTTCTTCGGGAACGCTCTTCCTTTTCCAGCAGGATGGATTCAAAAGAGCGGGAAACATTAACAATGTTCTGAATATCAGACATGGTTAGTCAGCTCCTGAATGATGGCGGGGGAATTCACCGGCTCGAGTTCGCCGGATACCGGCGGGAGGTCGCCCTGATGCCGTGCGCAGCCCGTGAGCGCGCACAGCATCAGAAGGAAGATGCTGAATTTCATGGAAGCCCCTTATCGTATGGATGCAGGAATGCCGCACCGGTGGCGCAGGCCACGGCGTGACGGGGAAAGGAAATTAAGAGACGGGAGGATTAACGGTGACGTTGCCGGTTCAGGCGTTTCATACTTTCGATGGCGGCGGCGCGTTTCTGCCAGGCGCTCACGGTTTTACCCGCGCCTGCGCCAGTGAGTGTGCCGGTCGCCGCTGCGACGGCCATACCGCCTTTCGCAGCCAGGCGGGCACCACCCTTTATCCCCGGCCCGGCAAGGTCGGCGGATTTGTTCGCCAGTCCGGTCAGACCACTCATGGCCGCCCCCTGTAACACCGCCTGTACAGCGGCTCCGCTGAGGGCGCTGGCGAGCTTCGCCGAGAACCAGACCACCACACCGGCTGCAATCCCGGCCAGCAGGCACTGTGCCGCCAGCGTCACCATGTTGCTGACATTGGATGTCCGGGTCGCTGCATCAAGGATTTTATTCAGGTAATTGATGGCGATACGGATGGATAAGGCGGAAAACATGATCGTTAATATTGCCGCGAAAATCGTTTTCAGCCAGTTATCAAACATCGGCTTAAGAAAACCGTACAGCAGGCAGAAAATAAAGAGCGGCGCGGTGGTCGTCATTAACAGGATGACAATTTCAGCGAGCAGGTTGACAAAGGTGGCAGCCAGTAACAGAACGATCGCGCCGCCCCATACCAGCACTTCGGCAAAGCCACCATTCAGTTTGACGTAAGTCGAGGTGTCCATACTGAACAGTGTCTGCCCCAGTGTCTGTGCCTTTTCCCAGACGGTATCAAGCAGCGCCCAGACGTTATCATTGCCGCTGACACCGTCTTTGAGTCCCTGGATAGCCGCTACCGCCATATCCAGCCAGCCATCCCGGTTTAACGCAAAGGTGGTGATCAGCAACATTCGCCCCACATCCCAGACGACATCTTCAACCGGGGCCCGGAGTTTGCCAGCCAGCGTCTGATAACCGCGACACAGTATAAATAAGGTAAAAGAGCTGACGATGATGACACTGATCATCGTACCGTAACTGGAAGACTGACCTTCCAGTACGGCATTAAGTCCATCCATGATGTTTTTGTCCATACCCACAAAAATACCACCGGACATGGTGCCTCACCTGATATATAAAGAAAGGAAATAGAAAACAGGGAGAATTCCCTGTTTTGCTGGAGGAGATATTACTGTGTGACGGATTTTCTCTTTTCGGCTTCCTGCTGAAAGATTATCTCAAATTTTTCTTTTATTCTGGGCTTGCCAATTTGAGCGAACATAATGGCAGCCCGTTGAGCAAACTCGCAGTTATCGCTTGCCTCGCCATCCTTCAGGCATTGCGTATAAACCGCATAAGTTTCGTCAGGATGTTGCTTATACCAGGCTTCGGATTTGGTTTCCTTGCAGCCGGACAGTAATATCACGCCTGAGAGTGTGCATAAGGTGAATAAGGATCTGAGCACGGATAACCTCCTTATAAATTATTAAGGTCAGCAACAGGTGCCGTTAGCTGCTGCTGTTCAAAGGCTTTCTGTCTTTGCTGTTCCAGCAATGTCGTTCGCTGTTGAGCCTGTCTGACAGACATCTCCCACTGATTCGTCAGCGCATTTAACTGTACGCTTTTCGCCGCGATGGCGTTAGCCAGATCCTGAGACTCTTTCGAGTCCTGCGCATTCGATATACGGTCAGATAAGTCTGATATATCGCTGAGTGTGCTGTTGATCCTGTTTTCAACGTCAGTGGTATTCTCGATCGCCATTGCCTGATTGAGGATTATCTGTTTGCAACTGTCGGCCAGGGCCTGATATTTTATTCCTTCCTGTTCCTCGCTGCATACGCTGAACGATTTGTATTTACTGTAAAGGTGTTGCAGTTCAGAAGAATATGAACTGTTCTGCGTGGTCAGCAGATCATCCAGTGAAATACCGTTCTTACGGAGATTATCAATATCGGTTTTCAGGCTTCGGGCATCACTGAGAAAACTCTGAATATCCCGCACGCCGGTTGCGGTAGCCAGTTGCTTCTTATATGCATCAAGTTCACTTTTATAATGGGTAACTGTATTCTCCCATTGCTGTAATTTCTGCATCCACTGGTTAATGGATTCGGTATTCTGCACGGCGTCGAAAACCGGTATTCCGGCGCTGAAAGCCTGCGTCGAGAAAAATAACGATAATGCCAGAAGGTGATCCCGGGTACGCATTAATATTACCTCCGGTTGGCTTTCAGATTGCCCGCTCAAGGAAAGCGTCTTTCCATTCATCAGGTCGCATACCGTCCTGATAAATGGCATCGAATATTTTCAGGTTGTCCTCACTGCCGCTGAGAAGCCGGGTGAGTTTACCCAGTCCGGACAGATCCATTTTCGCCATTGCCACAAACGGGCGGGTTTCTCCGGCCTGCAACGGTGTTTTCAGGATGACCATATAATGCTCGCCCGGATCAAGGTTTCTGACCGTCTCATAAACGCTGTCCGGCACTTTCATTTTCTCCACGTAATCCGCATGGCTGGCTTTTGGATTGGCGAGGAAAATCTGGGTACCGCATTGCTCAATAATCGCCGGGGCGATGGGGTGTCTGACGATTTCATCCGGTGACTGTGTTGCCGGGATGAAGATACCGTTCAGCTTGCGGATGACCTTCAGCATATTGAGCGAGAAGCGGGAAAATTCGACATCGGCCAGCCAGCGCCAGAACTCATCCATAAACATCACCAGGCGGCGACCATCCAGCAGGCTGGTCACGCGATACAGCAGGTAAAAGGTCACGGGGCCGCGAATATCGTCATCATCCAGAAATTCGGTGCCGTCGATACCAAAGTTATCGACATCGCTGATGGTGAAAGTATCAGCCTCGTTATCAAACACCCAGCCGAACTCGCCCCCCTGCGCCCACTGTTTCAGGCGAATACGCAGCCCGTTTGTGCGGGCATCTGCAGTCGGCGGCTCTGGCAGCATTTCCAGCAGCCGGGTGATCCCGAACCGGCGGTACTCCGGCGGGTAGTCCAGCATGATGGTGTCAACGGCGGCATTGATCCGCTCCTCATCGCGCGGATCGAGCGGCTTACCGTTGCGGCGGCACAGCATGCGCACCAGACGTTTAATGAAACTGATGTTCCGGCGGGTTGGCTCCAGCGTAAACGGGTTGAAGCCGGTGGGCTCGCCGGTACGGATGCGGAAATAACGCCCGCCCGCCTGGCGGATCGCCATCTCCGCCGCCCGATCCTTATCGAAATACACTGTGGTCAGCCGTTTGATGGTGGCAGAAGGCGCAAACGTCGCCGGGTTGCGGTACTTCTGCATCAGTTGTTGCATGACCGTCATCAGCAGGGTTTTGCCGGAGCCGGTTTTCCCGATAATCGCCGTATTCCCTGGCGTTTTCTCACCGGTATCATCCCGCCCGGCCTGGCTGTCGTGAAGGTTCAGGTAATACCCGCCACCGCCGGGAGATGTGAGGATGGCGATGGCTTCCCCCCACGGATTGCCGCTGCGTTTGTGGGGATGGAAGTTATGCAGGCAGGCCATATCGGCAAAATTCTGGCTGCTGACGGCCACCAGTCGGGGACGCAGCGTATAGACGCCCGGCAGTTGCGCCAGATATGCGGCGGGCAGTGACAGGGTGGAGAGCGTCGTCATAATACCCAGATCGGCGAAGGGCTGGGCCAGAACGTTAGTGTCCTTCACCACCTGTCCGGGACTTTCTGAGGAGATCAGCAGGGAAAAGTGGAATTTACCGCACGACACATGCCCGGACTGCAGCAGGTCGCGCAGGACAATCAGCTCTTCGCGCTGGGAAATCGCGTCGTCGTCCGCTGAGTTCAGCCGTTTTTCCGCCAGCCGGATATGATGCTGCGCCTCATCCCGTGCCATGCAGGTAAAGGACTGCGTCAGAACATACTCGCTTTCGGCGTACAGCAGCGCATCCAGCATACCGGTATGGGTTTCCGGGGAATAATCCTTAATCTCAAGGCTGCGGAAGAAGCGGGAACCGCTGACCGTCTGGCATTCACCGGTGTCGGTGGTGAAAAACACGTCCGGCGTGCTTAACGTTTCATAAAACGGCGAGCGCGTTACGGCCACTTTCTGCCACTGGCCGGTGATCAGGCGGTGGAAGAACGCCATTTGCGAGGAATATACCCGCCCGTTTTCTTCATATATCCCCAGCGGCATTGCCATATAGCGGGATAATGAAGATTCCAGTGCTTCGCGGTATTCCAGCATGATTTTGAGCGCGTCATCCAGTGCTGCCAGGCGTTTACCGTGCGACTGCGCTTTCATGGTTTTCTTCTCAATCTGAGAGAACGGCGCGTAGCAGACGGTGAAAAAGAGCCGGTGCCGCCAGAACGGTTTTTCTTTTACCGGCTGGTAATACCGACGTGTTACCTCATCGGAAAAGGGAATGCCGGAATCCGCCTCAAAGACATCATGATATTTTTCACGGAGCCGGTGAATATAGAATGTTACCGGCAGCCCCTCATACGAACGAATAACGTTATTCAGGTGCGTGGCCATCAGGGTCAGGAGATGTTCGTCTTCACATTCAAAGACTGTGCCGCCCAGCTCCCAGGTGGCAACCAAATCACGGTGACGATTTCTGATGACGTAGGGGTGAATATGGGAGGAATACGGAATATATTTATCCAGCGTAATACGCTCGTTTAATTTCATTTTCTGAATAAACTCCGAGACATCAACGTTATCGTACTGGTTTGCCAGCAGGGCATTCGCGCCAAAATGGGTATTGGTGAAAAGTCGTCCACGGGTTTTAAACGCCAGCCAGAGCAGACTGAAATAATGAATATCCTTTCGGGCTTTGTTTTTCATTTCCGCCCAGGCAGGAATGAGCAGAACCGCCAGGTAATAGCTGACATAGACCGCCAGCAGGACGATGGCCCCGCTGACGAGAACGAACGGCACCAGAGGAATACCCATAATGGCGGCAGGCCGCGTCAGTGCTTTATTCAGCGTAGCCATCGTTGCCTCTCTTATGACGCCCAGTAGGCACCGAAGCCGGACGCGCCGACAATCAGGATCGCGCCGATGATGACGTTACGCATGTCGTGCAGGCTCTTGCCGTCGAACAGCACCTTGTAGCCCACCCACATGGTCGCCAGCGTGATGGTGACGGCGGCCAGTCCCAGCAGGCCGGTCGAGGTATTGCTCAGTGTTTCATTGGCCTTGTTAAAACCACTGTCCGCCGCCAGCACCGGGGAAGACAGCAGCACGGAAACAACAGCGTAGTAACGGCGTTTATGCATGATCATTTCTCCTCATCAGGGATAACAGGGATAGCGCCGCGAATGACGGAACCGGGATAATGCAGGGAAGTCAGGATCGGCGCAGTGGCACCGGCTGGCTCGTCGCGCAGCACAACGGCGGGATAGCGGACAGGCGGTTGCGCGTTCCGGTCAGGGTCACGCTGCCGGTCTTCCCGGGTGGACGGGACGACATAGCCAATGCGCTGCACGTAGCTGGTCTGGTTAAAGGCCGATTCCGGTCGCTGGCCGGTTTCAAAGTTGCCGGAGTAGTAACAACTGAGCGCCCGTTTCAGTGTTCCGCCGCGCCGGTAACAGTCGGCGAGAATGCGCTCAAATACCGACAGATTGATGCAAGGGTTAAGCAGGTCGCTGGCCGTGACGCCGTAATGGCGGAAATTGGTGCTGGTGATTTGCATCAGGCCGACCGAATAGCGTCGGCCCTGTGCAGCCAGCTGTCTGGTGAGGTGGATCGCCTCCGGCAGGCTCGTGGGGAAATGTGAAATCACGCCCCGGCTGTCTGGCAGAGTTTCAGCAATGGCGTAAGGGTGGAAACCGGATTCGACCCGTGCGACATCAAGTGACGTGGCCGGGTGAATACTGGCGGCGCACTGCACCGCCAGTGCCAGAAAGGCAGTGGTGGAAAGCATGCTGGCCTCGTAACAGAGAGAACGGCGGCTTATAGAAAAGTACGCCGCCGGTGGAGAAGAAGAGAAAATGGATTAAGCGGCAGAGGCATCCTGTGAAATGTCGCTTTCTTCTCTCGGTTCGAGCAGCACCAGCCTGCCGGAAACCGCAATACCGGGTATCAACACGATATTCAGGCCGGGCTTGCAGTTATGCGCGAAGGCAACGCCAACTTTTGTCCAGTACGTGTTTTTTTCACCCTGTGCATCGGGCTGACTTTCCTGGGTGACAAATACGTGATAAATGGGTTTTCGCATGAAGTCTCCTCTAATAAAAACATCGATGAGTTAAATAAATGTCACATCCCAATTCTGCATTCCGGTTTTAACGGGGCAGCGAGAACATTCAGCGGCACCCTGAATTGTGGTCACGTGACAGCCCGATCCATTTTTTTAAAGAGCAATACCCGGCCCGGACGAATTAACGTCTATCTTGGCAACCATGCTGTAATGGCAATTTCAGGATCGGATATTTATCGCAGGATATAAACGACAAACTCAAAATAAAAAGAAGAGAGATTAATAAGTGGGGAATTTAAGATGCTATGAGAAGGATAAAAGTATAAAAAAGAAAATAGAGACTCATTTAAATTTAATGAGAATGATAAGGACGTGCAGAGAAATAATATCTTCGCACGTCATTGTTGCCATGATTAACGTCTACGGCGCTCAAGTTTTTCCTGACATTCCGTACAGGTGGTTACGCCCGGCAATGTCTGTCGTCGCTTTTCAGGAATGGGTTTACCGCATACACGACAGTGGAGTAATGACGGTTCTAACCCAGGTTTAAAACGATTCTGTTCAATCATCTCCTCTAGTCGCTGTTCATTAAATTCCTGATCGCGATCAATCTCATCCGGCATGGGGCACCCTCCTGTTAGCGACGACCTCCTGTTCGCACAGCGTAATACGCTTCCAGACCGTTGTGAGTGACAGTCCTTCGGTCCTTGGCAGCAGGGATTCAGTCACCTTCATCATTGCTATCAGCGCGTCGGGCGATTCCAGGTTGTCCACCCGGCATCGTTGCCATTGCCGCCAGATCTCGGTATCCGTCTCTTCATCTGGCTCAGGTGTGCGCCCATATGGCACGCTGATACCCAGTAACCGTCGGCGAAGGCTGACCTCATTTGACGTCAGGCCAAAATAGCGGTTGAGCAAAGCGATAGAACCACCCAGGCGGATAGCGCGTTTAATCTGCTGTTGTCGCCGATATTCCTGACGTGCCTGTGTCAGTAAATGAGACAGAACATCATGGCTGACAGTAATCGAAATGAAGGGTGCCGCCGTCCGGCTGACAGTAAACAGTTCATCAAGAGATAACTGATCGAGAGCATTTATTTCGTCGAAAGTAAATCCCAGAGCTTCGCAGTGGCGAATATTGCCTTGTTTTAGTGCATGCAGTGCATCGGTCATGATGGCGTAATTAATTGATGGGATCATTCTGTTATCTCCTCAATTTGTTGGGAGGAAAGTTGAGTACATAAACGGATGTTTTAACTACTCTCACGTCTGGATAATTTCCGGTTGATCCATTCATCAAGTTCCGATTCGAGCCATGCCACACTGGCAGGGCCGATTTTAATGGAACGAGGAAAGTCGCCATTTTTCATATATAGGTAGATCTGCGAGCGTTTCAGGCCGGTTTTTTCTTCGACCTGTTTTAAACGTAATAACTGGTGTGTTGTCATTGTCTGCTCCTGCATCAAAATTAACCGAGGTATCCGACAATCATAAAAAACACAGGTAAGAGCGGAGGGAAAGTTTCTGAACCCTTATTAAGGGTTACAATACCCTTATTACGAGTTTTTAGGATGAATGAAATGTCTTAACTTTTGCGTTTAATTGCCAGAGTAGTGGCTTGTCCTTTTTAGTAGATAATCGATTTGATAGTTTGATTATTCTATTAGGTGAGAGATAAGGCAGGTTTGATATGAAAAGAAATGGGATTCGACAGGGAATGAAAAAAATTAGTGGGAGTGTGAGCACGTATTATGAATGGTTTTACAATTGATATGGATATTATTCGGGTATGCCATATTATTTTGAACTCTGATTCGGGGATCCGCGTTCAAGCGCTCTTTTCAGCGTGTCCGCGCTCAGATGATCGGTAATACCATCGACTGATGCCCATTCTTCAAAAATGGGAAGAAGTTTATAGGGATGCCTGAGCAGTGGACTGATCGAATCATTATGTTTGCATGCTAACCAGAATAAGCGTGAGAGAGGTGTGGAAAGCCTACTGGATGAAGTGTGGGTAAAGCGATCTGCATGTGTACCGAGTAATTTATCAAGTTCCTCTTGTCGTATTACAAAGCAGGCATCTTCCGGGAGTTCATAAACAGGAAAATATCCTTTACCGGAAAAATTCATGAATCTGTTTACTGATTCATCCTCATAAATATCTGCAATGATATGCGCCGGTAATCGCGTGATTTGCTGATTAATTCTGTCCTGCCATGTCTTTTTTTCAAAAATCTGATATGATTGGCCTGCCAAAGCAATTGTAATACCATAATTGGCATTATTTGCACCTGTAATAGGTAACGGCATATTTAGAGAATGTGCAAGTAGTCGCTGAATGAGAACGAATTCATGTCCCAGCATACCTATGTTCATGACTAATTGAGCAGGTGAGATATATTCCCCCTCTGTACTGAGAATTAAACCTTTACCATTTAAAAATACATTTCGTTCAAGCATGCAAAGCCGATATGGTAGAGAATCGCCTACTGGGCGTAGTTTTATTTTGTTCACTGAGGAACGAATTTTTCTCAGTATAACAGGTGACTGAAAGTATATCGAAAGTGAAATGTTACCATATAAGGCATGTCGATAAATATCATATTCTGCTATTTTTATATCCCTAAGTTTATTGGTTATTTTTACTGCTTCACGGATGGTAACCCAGGCTGGCTTAGGGAAAAAGGTATTGACTTTACTAACATCATTTTGCATAAAATAAACTCCTTGAATATCACAGAGTAAACATGATATTACTTGCTATGCTTAATAATTTTACTCTTGTAATCTTTGATGTATTTTAAAAAATCGTGTGCCACTGCCTACGGATAAATCAGATTATATACTCAGAAAGTTTTAAGATTGTCATGCATGATGTTCGTAAAGTTAATGATGCCGTTTTCCGCAGCATTCACATACGTTGCGGTAACAACTGTTACCACAATCATTATGTTATAGTGTTGGCCTCGTCTGATTATGAAGAGTCTGCGAAATTTTTATCCGTATCAATACCGATTAAAGGTCGTTTCTGGAGTATTGATAACCATGCTCCAGCTGCTGCAATAAAACAGGTCAAAACTCCCAACAGGAAGGAAATAACACTCAGCTTTCCTGCAATAAGTAACAGCCCTGCTACTGTAGCAGTGGCTTCAGCAGCGCCCCAGACACAGGTCTGTATTGCCATTACAACAGATCGACGTCCTCGCCAGATTCTAACTGCCTGCGCCTGATACAACGGACCACAAATCATTTCTCCGGTTACTATCAGGACGACAACGATATACAGAACGGCTTGCTGCTCAGATGAGAATATTAATAATGCACATCCTGAACCGATACATAAGTTTGAAATAACAACCCGCCATAGTCGGCTTATCCTCTGTGAGAATGAAGTGATATAAACCTGTCCGATAATGATGATAATACTTGATAGAAGAAATAGAGTGCCTACCAGTTCACTGGAAAACTTTTCCACCGCATAGGTCGGCAATACATAATAAAACTGGGCATAGCCAACCATCGTCAGGAAATTAATCACCATAAAAGCGATAATTTGGTGATTACCAGTATCCTCTGATGAATTCGCTGTTTCACTTTTTGTGTCAGCCACCTCAGGATGGGTTGCAGAGGGTAGAGGACGGGTGGCTATTGCGCCCAGTGTCCCAAGTAACAAGGGAAAGGCAACAAACCAGTAACCTGTACCTGAAAGCATGAAGGACGCCAGAAATGGTGCAATACCAGCGCCAGCATTGGCTGCAACGTTTTCATATGAAAGCACACGCTCATGCTCGCCGTCATGGAAAACATGCACGATGTATGAAATTTGCGATATGACTGATACAGAGTTAGTCAGGCCAAATAACGTTGCAAGAACAATCCAGACAAAGATATCAGAAACGCCCATTGCTGCTGCAACGAGCATCAGGAATGCTGATATGGCAACACCCAACAGCGTCAGTGCGATCTCTGCTTTTCGTTCTGTTTTGTCCAGCAGGCGATGGAAAGCGAGCGCGCCTGTACGGTTCGCCACAATAGCAAACCCGACGACGATACCGGCAGCGCTACTGCTGAGTCCCACAACGCTATTAAGCCAGACAGCCATGAAGGGATAAAAAAAGCTCCAGGCCGCAGCTGAGAAAAAGCGAATAATGTATATCATTTGAATACAGGTATCCTGTCCCCATGGTCAGTTTTTACGCGTATCAGGTTGATTTCCTGCTGAACAATGTCGGTGTACCCGGTAAGCATCCCGACCCACGAATAATCCGATACCCCCACAGGCTGGATGCGGCTGCCTGGACTGGCTATCGGGGTATGAATGGATGAAATCGCCGGAACGTCCCATCCACGGATAACCGATTCTTCTGCCAGACCATACCAGTAGCTCAAGGTATTATTGATCTGCGCTGCTTGGTCATATGCGGGGACGGATTCTGCCAGACCTAATGGGAGTAATGCTGCATGCTGCAAAACAGTTGAAGGAGAATATCCATAGGCCAGAGCAACCTGTTCTACGATAGTTGCCCCACCTAAACGTCCCATATTGGCATCAATAAGATATGCTGTCGTATCTGTGGCGATAAATTCACAGTGGAAGAATCCGTTATCAAATCCTGAACGTAAGACAAGATCGTGAATAGCCGCCTGAATTTTTGCATGTACGATGGGCTCAATACCGCAGTCGTTTGGAAAATGGTTTGCCACCTCAGTAAACCGAACTCTTTCACGTCTGGACAACCCTAGGTAAATAGTTTTACCTCCCTGCACAAATCCTTCCATGCTCACTAGCGTTCCTGAACAATATTCTTGGATAATCCAGGGAAGGGTTTCACAGGATTTAGCACCGCTTGCTATTATCGCTGACTTGATCGTATGCGTCGGGTCCCGGTCTGCTTCAATATGCAGTGTGGATGTAGCAAGCGCGCCTGAACCGATCGCTGGTTTCAATATGATCGTATTGCTTTCACGTACCTTAAGCCAAGGTAGAACGAATTTATCTTCGGAAAATGAGATTTGTACCTCTTCCGGAACATGCTCAGGGACGATCTTACCGACCGCATATTTTGACGCCAGCTCAGCAAAGACGGAGGGTGGTCCTCTAAAGTTAAACTCCTCCGCGATTTTGTTGACCATCGGGAATAATTCATCAAAAAAAGTAGTAATGCTGTGGATATTCTGAGTGACATCCGGATTGGCATTCAAATAGTCAGACAGAGCATTATGGTCAGAAAAAAGAGGAATACATTGAACATCACTAATTGCTTGTAGGGCATCGCCACAAAGTGCAGATTTATCAATAGAAAGAATAAGGTCGTGACCTGCATTGCGAATAGCGTCACTAATATATTTCACCGATATCTTGTTTATTCCTACGATTAATATGTATTGCATACTAAATATTCCCGTTTTAGTGTAACCAGAATAGTTCTGCTGAATCCGCTCAATACATTTTTGCTGGATTCATGATATTATGTGGATCCAAAGCAGACTTAATGGCTTTCATCAAATGCAGGGCTGCACCATGCTGCACTGGCATCCATTTTATTTTTCCCTGTCCGACACCGTGCTCGCCACTGATGGTTCCACCATATGACAAAGCTCGTTCAGCCAGACGACTCAGAAATCCCTGTATAACAGGAGTTTCTTCCTCTCCTTCACGGAGCATAAGTAAAAGATGGAAATTACCGTCTCCAACATGCCCTATTAAGGGAGCCTTGAGCCCTGTATTCGCGATATCCGTTTCTGTTGCAGAAATACAAGCACTCAGGCATGACAGAGGGACACAGATATCCGTAGGGATCCCCTGGCAACCTTCATAAAAGGCATGGAATGCCCACCACGCATCATGACGTGCTACCCACAGTGCTTCTCTTTCTTCTGGATGAGAAGAAAGCTGTACTTCCCCCCCGTACCTGTGCACATGTTCTTCAAATAACGCAATATTACCTGGCATTGACAGGCTATTAACGTGTAACTCCACAAACAAATGCGGTTTTTCTGATAATCCCAGTTTTGAATAAGCATTACATGCCCGAACTGCGGAAACATTAAGGAGTTCAATACGTGCAATAGGTAGTGCAGATTTCAAGGTGTCTGTCACAGCCCTGACGGCATTCTCTACTGAGTCAAACGCACAAACACCGGAAAGAATAACTTCAGGGAGTGGATGAAGCTTAACGGTTAACTCACTGAAAATGCCTAGTGTGCCTTCCGAACCAACGGCAAGTGAAAGCAGGTCAAGCCCCATAGCTGATTTCACCGCTCTGGATCCTATGTTTGCTATAGACCCGTCAACCATGACAAGACGGGCAGCCCGGACATTCGTTGCCATCGTGCCATAACGCACTGAGTTTGTTCCTGAGGCACGGGTTGCGGCCATACCGCCAATTGAGGCATTTGCACCTGGGTCAACTGAAAAAAACAACCCTGTTCCCCGGAGAGCTTCATTCAATTGTTCGCGCGTGACACCGGGCTGGATTGTCGCGGTCATATCTTCAATGCTGATGTCCGTAATGGCATTCATTTCAGAGCAATCAATGCATATACCTCCTTGCGGGGCATTGATCTGTCCCTCGATCGAGGTCCGGGCACCACTTGGTATCATGGGCAGTCCTTCAACAGAACAGAACGTCACGATATCCACGATATCCTGCTCATTTCGGACGATCACAACCCCATCGGGAGGACTAAGAGTAATTCCCGTCGGAGCTTGGCAGTACTGTTCTCTGAATGTCGGCTCCGTATGAAAATGATCGCCAAATTTTTCCTGTAATTTTTCGATAACTGATATGTTCATTCATTGCCTCCATTGTAAATATAAAATCAGGTCTTTATGGTGGAACTATTCTGGCTTTTTAAACCCTGATGGTTTTCTGGCAGTTCGACCGTCATATTCTGGTCTGCCTGAAATGATCAATTCCAAAAAATAAGGATGTGCATTCTCATCCTCAAGCTGTCGTCCGGATTTAGTGTGTACCTCAATAG
>NZ_JADBQN010000066.1:0-582 GCF_014895915.1 Enterobacter cloacae complex sp. P13B | reverse complement strand
GTTAAAGGATGTTAAAAAGTGTTCACCATGTCCCCGAACACCTGTCTACCATGTCCCCGGACTGTACACCCGTGGGCTGAGGGATCCCCAGTAATTTTTAAGCATAAGCATTAACGTTGTTTCAGAACGAGTTAAGGCTTTCAGCGATGCTCTGGTCCGGCTGTAAATCGCTGAGGCGTTTCCTGCAGGCCGGGGCGAGGCGCAGGGATGCGCCGAGAGGGCGGGCTTTACAGGGATGTTACCTCCGCCCGTCCCCGATAAGCCGAAAGGAATTAGCCGAAGGTACCGCGTAGCGGCGATTTACCGCCGGGAGCCCGGGTAGCCAGGGCGGCGGCGATTGAGCCGCCCTGGCACGTTCACCGAAACAGCATTTACAGAGTAGCAAGGAACATAAAGTGAACGGAATGACCACCACTGCCGTATGTTCCCCTCACCCTAACCCTCTCCCCAAAAGGGGCGAGGGGATTGTTCAGTGCTCGCACTAATTTATGGGGATTCCTCAGCCCCGTGGGAGAGGGCCGGGGTGAGGGCATCAGGCCGCACCGTCGTTCAACACGACCTCCTGCCTGAACCGCCGCAAGT
>NZ_JADBQN010000065.1:0-204 GCF_014895915.1 Enterobacter cloacae complex sp. P13B | reverse complement strand
GATGAGTTCTCCCTGAGACTTTAAGTCTCCTGAAGGAACGTTGAAGACGACGACGTTGATAGGCCGGGTGTGTAAGCGCAGCGATGCGTTGAGCTAACCGGTACTAATGAACCGTGAGGCTTAACCTTACAACGCCGAAGGTGTTTTGGCGGTGAGAGAGACAGATTTTCAGCCTGATACAGATTAACAGAATTTGCCTGGCGG
>NZ_JADBQN010000064.1:35686-37331 GCF_014895915.1 Enterobacter cloacae complex sp. P13B | reverse complement strand
AGGTAATAAATTAGAAGCAAAATAACAGCAATGATTATAACAAAAAAAACGCCAGAAAATTTAATAAAGATTTTTTTCATATTATAATAAACCTCTAAACACTGGCAGCCGAGTTAAATAAATGGGAATTCAAAATATCATTATTTTTACTTATCAATAAATACTGCCCTGGGGGGAGATGCTCATTTACATAACTCAATTGCAAAAACTCGGTAAGAGGCGGGCACTTACATAAATAGTTGTCTGAATCAACGTACATATACGACGAAAGTGCACTTTCCGACATTACATCTGTTGTTTTTAACACCAGTTTTTTTAACTCTTCTTCATTCAACCCAGAATATATAACACCAGATAGCCCTCGCCCTTCATTAACCCTTCCCCAGAGGAGGGATTTATCTATTCCTGCCCAATCACATTCAGGACGAAAAAAAGCCCCTAAAGATGAGTGGTCACCAGTCTCACCATCATTTCTCAATCTCCCAAACAAAAAAACCACAGATTCAGATTTATTGTCGATTTCATCGTCAAGTAATTCTGCGCCATGAAAATTGGCAGCAATAAGAACTATATATTCATCAGAAGATCTATCCAACCAGTTATCAATGGATTCTGATAAGTTTTTACTAAACTCAATATTCGCCCCCAGATATATACTATCAAGCCGTTCCTGCCAAATCTTTTTTATGAGAGGTTTTAAATTATCATTAAGAACACACACCACTTTTACCCTGGCATACTTAGGCAAAAGGCTTATATGCATATGGATATCGTTAATAATACCCCCTATTATTTTACTAAATAAAATAGCATTTCTCTCCTGCATTTGATAAATGCTAATTAATTCAGGTATTGGAGAATTAAAAGTAAGATATCTGGACATATGCGTTAACTTTGGTGCATAGCGCACAGGCAATAACTTCCCCTCTATGCTATTAGTCACATTACCATTTAAATCGGGCAATCTGACCTGCAACTCAATGACATCAAGATAGGCCCTTCCTTTTTGAAGCAACTCCTGATAATAATCCTGGCGAGTTCTATTCCAGTTAATTGCTTCGATATTCTTATTATTCCATAATATAATTCTGAAGAAAAACACAGCCCCGCAGAAGAGTAATGGTACCAGCAATAACTCAGACCAAAAAGCATAACTATTTTTTGATAAAAACTCAGGAAAATAGATCAAAAAAACACATAAATATACAGCAAGTATGCAAACGCAAATTCCAATTTCAACCCATAATGATAATGCTGTTTTGGATATTTTTTCCTCCGAAGGAATATCAAAAATATTTACTGGCATAAATTCACTCCTTTAAAACACGCGAACCGGCGGAAATAAGAATAGCGCCACATGAACAGCGATGCCCTTCTAACGCAACAGCTAACCCGTTATCGCAATGTTTTTCATCTCCCTCATTTATACTATTTATACCGTGTGTTGGACATGAAACCAAATCAGACTTGCGTGCCACAGATTTACCATCAATGGTTATCTGAGATGAGCCCGTTAAGACAGATCCACCATGAGATGTTTTATCACCTACACAAATAATTTTTCTCATATTCTGATTTATCCAATTTAATATATCAATTGGCAACAGTAACATCAGGAAGTCTTTTTAAAATTACAGGGTTATAA
>NZ_JADBQN010000064.1:0-35593 GCF_014895915.1 Enterobacter cloacae complex sp. P13B | reverse complement strand
GTTATAACTATCTGGGTCATCAACCATTACTGGCTTTCCATTCATCAAAATGGTTCTCCCATTATCATCTGTTTTTCGTACCTTGGGTACAACGTTGCCTGTGTCAGGATCAACAATAACGATCTGATCCTTTCCTGTTATCTTAAATGCCCCCTGCGCCGAATCAAACCTATAGTATCCATTTTTTGATACCAAAGATTCACTCATATATTTAAGACCTTCAGGGATTGAATAAGGAATTGAATCCAGTTTAACTAATGTATTAAATCTTTTATCGAAAAGTAAAATATCATAATGCCCATCATGTTTGATTGAGTTTCTCTGAAGAGAGTCATATGTGCAACCTGAATAAAAATATGTATAGAATTTTTCGTCTTTCATTATCTTATCATTCTTATTAAGACATATATCTGGATACTCATCCATTCCTGATGACATTAAGAACTGCGATATTTTTCTATTTTCTTTTATTCGAACGACTTGCTGGGCCTGATAACTTTCATCTGATATATTTAAATATACTCCTTTAGGTACTTTTATCTTTTTACCTTCAAAAAATCCTATCCATAAATTTTGATCTTTATTTACTAGCCAGTACTCATTGGTATAGAGTCGTTTGTCTCGTAGTCTGTCCGGGAGATGACTCTGCTCATTTTTATAACGAACATGATCATCTCTATACTCCTGATCAATGCGTTGCTGCTCGCTTCGAAAAAAAGATTCATCTAAAGCGGCAATTGCTAACCAATCAGATTTAACAATATTTGCTAATAGAAAGAATATTATCCATTTAATAATCTTTAACATCACTCCTCCTCAACTAAGGATAATCAAATCCATCAATAAATGGTGTAGGGTCAAGGTGATTAATTATTCCGGGAGATCTTTCTGTTGTTCGTACCTCAAAATGAAGATGGGCCCCTGTAGCTACACTAGTCATTCCATTTGCATTACCAGTACATCCAGTTTTCCCAAGAAGATCCCCACATTTCACGGATACCCCATTGACGAGTCCAGAATGTATTTCAGATAAATGAGCATAGAAAAAATAGATTTTACTAAGTTCACGCCCGTTGTATGAACATAAAATTATCTTCTCTTGTGGTAAATCATTTGTCTGGACGACAAGAGATAATTGCAGACCATACCCATGGACACCCTGATTAGCAATAAAAGCTATACGTCCATCCGCCACAGCATATATAGGTGTTCCAGGTTCTGCTTGTATGTCCACACCTTGATGCTGATAACGATGTCCATCAGGTGCAGTTCTCCACCATCCGAAACTTGCACTTTTAGAACTGGGTAACCCACGAGTTCTGATGAGACAAATACCCAAAGGATTATGCCATTGTGCTGGAGCTGGAGCTGGAGCTGGAGCTGGAGATTGTGAATTCATAGCCGCTACTGTGGGCAAATTAATTTCTGGATTATAATCAGGATTTATTTTGTGAATAATATCTTTAGTAGAAAAATTCTTGCCCCCAGGTTCCACTCTGTAATGATCTGGGATAATAATAGAATCGAAATATCCAATCATCCATGCCACAAAAGCCGTCCTGAAAGAACCATCAATCGAGTAAAAACGCTGCTCTGCATCTGCATTTTTCAGATTAGATTGCAGACGATTCTCATATATCAATTCAGTTGGTTTATTATCTTCCTCATATTTATTATGAAATATTTCTCTTCCATTCATAATAATATCAACGGCCCCCAATGTTCCATTCATATGGACCAGATAGGCAACTTTGACTATTTCATCAGGTTCAAGTGCTCTGATAGACTGTAAGTTCCAATCATTAACTAATTGCTCAATACTCTGACGATCAAGCAATCCAATCATATCAATATTGTATGCTGCATTAGCTCGCAAAGATAACACAGTATCCTTATCGATCTCTGTTATGGAACCATCACCCAATTCTCCCCAAAGCTTTTTATTTTTATATATTAATTTCTGGTAGGAATATTTTTCTGTTATAAATTGATAAACCTTGGATTCAGGTTTAGCACAAAGAGATAACCATGTCTCAGGTTTAAACTGGCCTAACCCTACCGCCCCCGAACCGGTAGAATTAGTGGCGTTTGCTTTCCATCTTGACTCTGCATAAATTAATGCAGCAAGCCCCTCTGGCTGGAAATCGTATTTTTTAGCCGCTTCAATGACATAATCGCGATATTGCTCTGCCTCCGGCGGAAGGCGCAATCCTTCACTGACGTTACCAATATTACTCACACTGGTGGGAGCACCACCTTCGGTTCTGGTGGTTTGGTTTACAGAAGGGGTCTGGTTTTCTTTTGTTTTACTTTCTGATGGACTGGAAGCAGTTGAGCTTCCTTTCTGTTTTGCTTTTTCCTTTTCCTGCTGTTTGCTCGATTGCTGGGTACCTTGTTTAACACTGGTACTCCCTTTTATTATCATTTCTCTGGACGAGATCCGCAGGCTTAACGTCCCCAAAGGCAATTTTTTATGGTCGGCAATCAGAATGTACTCTTTTTTATTTAAATGTTGCAGTTCAATCTTTATACCTTTGGTACTGTCTTCAATAAGTAGACCAGCAACAACACCTGTGCTGTCTGTCACGTAATCATAGGTCTTACCATCAAAAGTAACTCTGAGTTTTGCATCTCTAAGCGGGCGCCAGACAAGATCGTAAATTCTCAAAGTCAATTGAGTATCATAGACTTTGTCTTTTGATGGTAAACTCAATACCTGACCGGGCTGGATAATATGCTGCTCTGCTTTAGTGAGAAGCCCATTAATATTGGCCAGTTCATTAATATCAATGCCGAATTTACGACTAATTTTCCACAAGCTGTCACCCTTTTGAACTGTATACTGTTCCATGGCTATTCCTTATCTTGCTCGTTTAATTCACCATCATATTGCGGACCATGTTCATCAAAATCCTGGTCATCATCAACTTCATCTTCAATTCCAAGCTCATTATCATAAGAAAATAGGCTCGTCCATTTATTATCGCCAATTATTGCATGAAATTTTTTACTTTCAGGCTGTTCAAAGCAGCCTGACCCTCCATCATTAAAAGCAGAACTCCATATTTGTTGTTTTGATTCACTATCAAAAAGGCTCACTTTCATAGTAGTTGGCGCAGCATTACCAAAAGAATCTAACAGCATAAAACTCATTGACTGGGGACCACTATCAGGAAGTTCAGGAATATTTGACTGTATAAAAGTTGGGCCACTATAGAGAAGCTTACTTTGCTTCATCATAATATCACCAGGGCAGCCTAACTCGATGTTTCCTCCGGACAGGCGGATGTATGCCCCGCCAGCACAGGTCAACGTTAAAGTTTTTGCCGCTGTAAAAGTCATATCCTCTGTTGTACTGGTCACAGAAATATTTTTCTTAGCTATTACTTCAATATTCCCTGACTGAGCCTGTGATATTAGATCACCTTTGGCTGCAATAGTCTCTATACCCTCAGTTTCGGTAAAGATTGAAATTTTTTCTGAAGCGGCAAGGGTAATGTTTTTCTTTGCTCCTAGTTCAACATTTTGTCCTGCAGTCATATAGATATTTTCACTTGCAACTGTCTGAAGATGGCTACCACTGGTTAAAGCAATACCTTCAGGCGCACTCATCAGTAGTACAGCCTGCTTTAGCGAAAGTAACTTCTCTTCCATCAGTGCCTGTTGTTGCTCATAATGCAAGAGTTGTGCTTTTGCTGCTGATGCAGCCTGTGACAGAGACTCCATTTGACTAACGGCCTGCGTCAACAAGGAATGTGCTGCAGCCATATCCAGCACTTTCCCCTGCGCCTCAGGCTGGCTGTCTGCAGTAATGAATATCCCTTTTCCCGCCCGGATCCCTCCCCATTCATCAGTGCGCAGCTCAAAACCTTCCCCCCGCAATGCCCTTTCTGCATTGACCAGATGTCCTAAATTAAGCTGCGTCTTGCCCCCGTACTCCGTGCTGAGCTTAACGTGCTCCTCACCCCGCTTGTCCTCCATCCGCAACTTGTTCAGGCCGGCTGTACGAATAACATTGCGCGTGCTGTTGGCCTCAGTGACGTGGTCGACGTGGCGGGAGTCGTGAAGGGCATGGGCAATATACGGACGATCCGGATCGCCTTCGTGGAACGCAATGGCAACTTCTGTACCCTGTATCAGCGGAAAGTGGAAACCGTATTTGTCACCACCGTAAGGTTTGGCAAAGCGCACTGGCATGCTTTCCATGCCTTGCTTTTTGTCATCACGGTCGGCATCAAACTTCACCCGGTACATGCCCGATGCATCCTGCCAGGCGTAAATATCGTTATCTTTGGCGCTGGTCACGCGCGCCATCATCGTACCGCTGACCACCGGGCGCTTTTTGGCGGCAGGACGCCAGCAGCGGTTCTCATAGTACGGCATCGCTACCCATGTCACTTTCAAGGCATTCTTACGGCTGCCGTAATATCCAGTGCGGATAATAACAACACCATTCTCCGTTTCCCGGGGCAGCGTTGGCGGAATAGCCGTTTCCGTGATGGTCAGTACCTGTGCCGGACCCAGGGTATGGTCCGTACTGCTGCCGGTCACTGTAGTCTGGGCGGATAAAAAACGTTCATGCTCCAGACGAGCCCAGAAGTTACCTGTTTCGGTTGCAGGGGTAATTTTGTCACCCCGCTCGAGGTGACGCGGACGATAGTGATACACATCACCATAAGTGATACAGTCACCGTCGCCCCGGGTCATGTCTGCCGGGACGGACGTTAGAATATTCTGCGCTTCGCGATGGTTATAGTCGCTGGCGGTGACCGAACGTTCCACCACGTTGTGCCAGACGTGGATATCCCACACCGAGTCAACGGCATTGTCATTGGTGCCCGAAGGGCTGTTAAGTGGCAGTTTTTTACCGAATGTCCAGGCGCTCTGCTTATCCGCAAAGTGCACCACTTCAGTCTGGGTATCCGGTTGCAGGGTGAAGAAGTAAAAAATCCCCACCTCAGCCAGCAGACGTTCGATAAACGCGAGGTCACTTTCCTGGTACTGATTTATCTGTTCCCGTTTTGGGTAAGTTTGTTTAAGCTTGAATTCATATTCCCACCTCTTCAAACCATGCTCGCCAAGAATTTGCTCTACCACTTCCGGCACTGATTTGTTGACGAAGAAACGGTGAGTACGAAACTGCTTATCCAGTAAGGATATAAAAGGTTCCAGAATAATTTCATACGTAACCTGATCGCGTGAACCGGCCAAGCGTCGGAAATTTGTCACCACACCATGAACAATTTTACCGACAACAGAATCTAATAGTTTCCCCACCCCCATGCTCAGCGTAGCGGTTTTACTTAACATCATTTCAGCCGTAAGATCCGGATGTGAACTGGTAAAACGAATGGTGTAATGATAGAGAGCACTCATTTGTTCTAAACCATCAAAACGTTCCACATCCAATGGATAAGGGCAGGAAGGAATATCCAGTTTATAGCGATTAAGGATGCCCTCTGTCATTTTAAATATATTTTCCATTTCTATAATTCCTGTCCTGGGTTAGAATGATATTAAATAGAACCAAACTCAACAAATATGATGAATATTATCTATAATGTTCCCATTCATCATAAATGTATTTCAAGGCGAATTTATAAAGTCCATAACCTATGAGAAAGGCTACTATACCTGCCCCACCTAGAATGAAGCGGTAAGTATTGGCTGAAAAAAAGAAACAGTAGAAAGAGTAAATCATACTGACAGTTCCTAGCGTCATCCCGATACTGGCTACGATCCGTGAAACAATGATAAGTATAAAATCTTTTATATTCATAAACCTCCAAAGAAGTATTCGCAGACATTATTAAACTCTTCAGGATTTATCTTTGCAATTTCACAAGCCGTCTCATAAGGCCTAACAATGTCCTCAACAAGATAATAAAAAAGATCAAAATCACCCATACTGTTTAATTTCTCATACATTATGGGGTTTCTTTCACGCAAGTACCGTGATGTATAAATAGATCTTGATGCTTCAGCACCAACTCCCAATACACCACCAGCAACAGAACCAGAAAAAAAGGCACCAACTCCCTGAGATATAATCGCCCTACCGAGGTTAACCCCCGTAAACTGCGAGAAGATCATTTTACCTATAACACTTCCCGATATATTTCTTGAAAAATTTGAAATTTTATGTATGTCTACATGAGAAACAAAATCATCTATAAATGGTTTAATAACCTTATAAATAACCTCATCGTTAAAAGTTACTTTTTTAACCAGTGCTGCTAACCGAAATTTATCATTCTGATTCTCTCTGCGGTGTTCCGTATCTATAAAATCATAGCCAAGATAGGCAAGGCTGACGGGTAAGGAAATAACACCTTTCGCCACAGCACCGATAAACCCAGACCCATCGATATGAATGGCCTCAAGCATATCTCTGGCAATCTCTTTTGCGCTGTCCATAATTGCTACCCTTTAGATAAACCAGTTAATCAAACGCCAGCACAATCCCTTCTTCGTCATCCCAGCCCAGCGTCAGGCTGTGTGGCTTCTGTTTCGCGGCCATGTGGGTCAGCAGTTGTTGACTCAGTACTGGCAGAATCTGCTGATTGAGCAGGCTGTCGACGTTGCGTGCGCCGCTGTCCGGCAGCAGGCAGGCGGCGGTCAGGGCGTCATACAGGCTCTCATTAATCTGCGTGGTCAGGCCGTAGTGGCGATGCAAGCGCTTGCTAACCTGTAACAGCTTCATTTCCACGATGGTACGCATGGCCGCTTCCGCCAGCGGACAGTAAATCACGGTCTGGAAGCGGGCCAGCAACGCGGGCTGGAAGTGGTCACGCAGGATCGGACGCAGCAGTTCGTGCAGATCGCCTTCGGTGGATTCAGGTTGTTCGTCCAGCAGCTGCATCAGGTGGTCGCTGCCGAGGTTGGAGGTCATCAGAATAACGGTGTTGCGGAAGTCGATTTCACGACCTTCACCGTCGCGCATAAAGCCACGGTCGAACACCTGATAGAACAGGTTCATCACGTCGCGGTGCGCTTTTTCGACTTCATCGAGCAGCACCACGCTGTACGGTCGCTTTCGCACGGCTTCGGTGAGAATGCCGCCCTGACCGTAGCCAACGTAGCCCGGAGGGGAGCCCTTCAGCTGGGAAACAGTATGAGGCTCCTGGTACTCGGACAAGTTGATGGTAATCAGTGATTTTTCACCGCCGTACATCACGTCCGCTAGAGCCAGGGCGGTTTCGGTTTTCCCCACCCCACTCGGGCCCACCAGCAGAAATACGCCCTGAGGGCCATTCTCAGATGTAAGACCCGTTTTTGCCGCACGCAGACGCTGGGCGATGGCCGCGAGCGCCACATCCTGCCCGACCACACGTTTGCCAATTTCATCTTCCAGGGTAAGCAGTTCGGTCTGCTCATCTTTCATCAGCGATGACAGCGGAACGCCTGTCCAGTCAGCAATCACATTGGCAACGGTGCGCACATCCACATCTAGCGAGAGCAGCGGGTTGCTGTGCTGCATGCCGTGCAGTTCCTGCTGCAGCGCGTGCGTCTCGCTCTGACGGGAGATGTCCTGGCGGCTTTCCAGCAGTTGTTCGGTGAGTTTCAGTTCCTGCCCGTATTGAGTTTCAAGCTCGTCGAGAGCAACGATAAGATCGTTCTCTTCCTGCTCAATGACGGTCAGGCGTTCACCATGGCTCTGATTGCCGACAGCAATATCTTCCAGCAGTGCCTGCTTCTCCATTTCAAGAGAGGTGATCTGCGAGCGAATGCAGGTCAGGTGCTCCGGCACGGTGTCGAGGCTCATGCGGACGCGCGCTGCGGCGGTGTCGAGCAGGTCAACTGCCTTGTCCGGCAGCTGGCGGCCCGTCAGATAGCGACGAGAAAGCGTAACTGCCGCGCGTACCGCATCGTCGGTAATGTGCACGTTATGGTGCTCGGCGTAGCGGGATTTCAGACCACGGAGCATCAGACAGGCGGTGTCGTCATCCGGCTCGTCCACTTTGACCATCTGGAAGCGGCGCTCCAGTGCGGCATCGCGTTCAAAGTACTGCTTGTACTCACTCCAGGTGGTGGCCGCAATGGTACGCAGTTCACCACGCGCCAGCGCTGGTTTCAGCAGGTTCGCTGCATCGGCGCCGCCTGCCTGGTTGCCTGCGCCGATGATGGTATGCGCTTCATCAATAAACAGCAGGACCGGGGACGGTGATTGCTGCACCGCATCGATGATGTTTTTCAGCCGCTGTTCGAACTCCCCTTTCACGCCAGCACCGGCCTGCAGCAGGCCCAGGTCGAGGGTACGCAGAGTGACCGTTTTCAGGGATTCAGGCACATTACCCTCGGCAATACGCAATGCCAGACCTTCAACCAGTGCGGTTTTCCCCACGCCCGGCTCGCCGACCAGAATCGGGTTGTTTTTGCGGCGACGAGAAAGGATGTCCACCATCTGCCGGATTTCTGTGTCACGGCCAAACACAGGATCGATCTTTCCTTCCTTCGCTTTGGCGGTGACATCAAGGGTGAATTTATCCAGCGCGTTCTGCAGCGCAGGACTCAGTTCCCCCTCTTCCATTTCCATACCAGCCGGACGCCCGACAAACTCCACTTCACCGCCGTGGTTCTGTGCCAGCTCAGCTTCGAGCTGCATTTCCGGACGCTCATCCGATTGCGCATCCAGCAACGGTCTCAGGCGCTCCAGCTGGCTCTGGCCAAGCGTTAACAACGGCCAGAGGCCGTCACAACGAGCCAGTTTTGGTTTTTCCACCAGCGCCATCAGCAGATGGACGCTGCGAATGTGCTCTTCACCATTGAGTGAGGCCAGTAGCCAGGCTTGCTGCATCAGAGTCTGGATGTCTTCTGAGAGCTGGGGCCGATGGCGCACGGAGCGAGGTTGTTTATCCAGCCAGCCGAGCAGATCCTGCCAGATGCCATCCATATCCCACTCGTAGCGGCGTGCCAGCACAGTGAGATCCCCCTCGCCTTGCTCCAGCAGCTTCAGCAGCCAGTGCTCCGGCAGAATTTCGGCATGGGCACGGGTCTGGCAGAGCGATGCCGCCCCTTCCATCGCGCGGGCGCAGTAAGGGTTCAGACGACGTAACAGGATGGCTGGATTTTCCATGAGATTCTCTCTTTGTCGGTTCCTGGACACGCTACCGCCCCTCGCTGTTCACCAAAGCGCATAAGGTCAGGCAGGCAGGTTATGTTTTCTTTGCTGAGCGCCCGCGTCTCAGGCGCTCAGCAAAAAACTGCGGGCAGGAAAAGCCTGCCCGCATCAGGATTACGCGGTGGCGCGTTCGTTCCAGGAATCGGAATGAATGATGTTGCCGTCTTTGTAGGTCCAGGTGATTTTTTCGTAACGCAGTTCAACGCGTTCAAGGTGGTTGTGCTTCTCTTTAGATGGATCCTTGATGTCATACATTTCAGGATTCACCTTCACTACCTTCACGTTTTCCAGTTTGGTGTTGAAGTACTCCACTTCCTGGCCCGCATCGTTGATTTTGTACCACTTGAACTCAGCGGATTTCAGGGTCTGACCCGTGGTCACCGCCTTGTACAGGTACGGGCTGGAGGAGTCGATTTCCTTAGTGAACAGGAACGGGGTGTGGATACGGGTCCCGGTCAGCTTGCCGGTGTTGTTATCGGTCGGGATGTACAGGTTGTGCTGCTGTGCCACCACTTCGATGCTGCCTTCACGATCCTGAACGTCCACAGACCCTTTAATGTCCGCGCCGCCGTCGTCCTTCAGCCAAAGATAAACAGGAATTGCCATGTTAATTACTCCGTTTTATTTTCTGAGACGCCATCATCCTGCGATGGCGCCGGGTGTTTGCCGGGTATCTGACAGGCACTTGCCTGCGGTACCAGACTGATTTCGACACGGCGGTTAAGCGCACGCCCTTCCGGAGTGTCGTTGGTTGCGACAGGGCGGCTTTCGCCATAGCCCTGCACCGCAAAACAGCTTTCCGGCACGTCGCCGGTGTCACGCATCCAGCTGCGCACCGCTTCGGCACGCTTAAGAGACAACGTCTGGTTCAGTTGCGGATTGCCGGTGTTATCGGTATGCCCTGATACGACAATCAGCCAGCCTGGCTTCGCTTTGATGCCAACCAGTGAATTCACCAGCATTTTGGTGGAGCCTGCTTTCAGCTCGAACTTGCCGGAATCGAACAGCGACATGCTGTCGAGGCGAATGGTTTTCGGCCCCTGAATGATTTTCTCAATGATCGGTGGAGGCGGTGGCGGAGGTGCCCAGTCGCTGAGAGCGGCCTCAACGAGCGGAACCAGACGCAGCCCCTGATACAGACCCAGGCGATAACGTAGTGGTTCCCCACGACGCAGCCAGTCGTCGAGCAATGCGCCATCAGCCCGCAGACGCTGCTGCGCATGCAGTTTCGGTTCAACTGGCTTACCGCTCAGTTGGTGATACAACGCAAGATGATCGCCAACGTTACGGATGAGGCGCTGGTTATTCACCCAGGACGCCAGCATCGCCAGCGCAAGGAAAATACCCCCGAGTAGACCGGCATAACCCCAGAACACCATCCTACGGCTGACACCATGTCGGCGTGGTAGCGCAGGCAACAGCAGTTCAGGTAGCGGCAGTGGCTCTGTGGCCACGACCACATCCGGTGGCAGCGCCGTCACGGAGGCAATGTGCTGTTGCCAGAGATTGCCCACGATGCCGTTCACCCGCACCATGCACATGCCCTGCACACAGGGCTTCATCACGGGTAACTCACCCCGCCGTACCGACAACAAGTCATTCACCGCGCTATTCTGCCAGGCAAGCAGACTGTCCAGCCACAGGCCCTGACTCAGACGGGAAAGACGTCCGTCTGTTCCAGCCTCCCGGGCCCATTCCGTCAGTGACACATTGCCCTGGCCAGGCTGATATACCTGAATACCGCTCCGCTGGTTTACCGTGGTAAACCAGACAGGCTCGGCTTCCGCACACGCCGACGGTGGTGATACCCAGGTTACGGTCCACAGTGGAGGGATGGAGCCAAATGCTGCGCGGCACTGGACGACAGCACGCTGCCAGCCCCGCAGAGACTGGGTAAAATCATCACCGGATTTGTGCTGCTCAGGCACCACCGCCAGCATGACCGAGATTTGCGACACCAGAGCCGGGCGCACCAAACTCAGGTGCTGCGCAAAGAGCGGTAGTTGCTCTGCGTCCTTTACCCACAGATACCAGCCCTGCCGGGTTTCACGGTGACGGATTCCGGACACAAAGAGCGGAGCGTTATCACCACAGACAAAGATTACCGCCCCCTGAAAATCTTCCGGCGGCAGGCTTTCATCCACAATCTCACGAACAGCAGTTGCCCGCGCCAGAGAAGCACGACGCTGGCACCAGAAAATAACTCCGGCCACCAGAGCAACCAGAAGACCGAGTGCCAGACGGCTGCCCGTGGACAGTGGCCAGAATCCCAGAATGAGCCACAACGCCAGAACGGCACCCAGAGCAGTTAACAGACTTCGGTACGTATCCCGCATCACTTACCCCGGCCTGACAATCTGGCTTACCAGCCCGGTAAGCGAAGACGAAAGGAAAAACCAGAGCGCAGTCAGAGCGACGGCGGCCACTACCCAGCTCAACCAGTACCAGCGACGACCGCTACGCAGGCGTGATGCGCGCACAACAATGGGGGCATCCTGTGCCAATGTGAAGGCGGGCACCCGCTCTGCGAGAGCGCGAACAATATCTTCCCGACGCTCATCATCCTGAGCGCGATACTGACCTACGAACCCCAGTTGCAGAGTCCGGTACATACAGGTCAGGACGGCGGTATTAGGGGCAGTTTCTTTCAGCAGGTTGCGGATCCGTTCCCACAGCTCTTCACCAGCATTGAGGGTACCAAAGAAGTGTGCCTGCAGCGGGTCACGGCGCCAGGTCAGGTAGCCATCATCGGTGGTTCCCCGGTTCATCACGCTCTCATCAAGCAGTGCACAAAGGGTATACACCATATGGTCACGGCTGATGTCGCTGTAACCTGCCTCCGTGAGCGCAGCTTTCGCCTCCCGAACCAGACGGCAGGCACGGCGATAGAGCCCTTCCCCGTCACGCACTTCCTGACCACTCCGCAGTTGGCTGGCCATCAGCCAGCCCGGGTAGAAGATATGTTCTATCTGACTGAGTTCAGATTTATTCATGTACGCAGCACCGCAAAGAGTTCGAGATCAACATCCCCCAACGAGCGTGGGGTATAGAAGGTGCAACAGCCCATCTCAAGCATTGCGCGAGCCGCCTCACTGCTCAGATCCAGCGAGAAATACTGGTTCTCAAGGCGCAACGGGATAGCGGCCGGAACATGCGTCAAAGGCTTAATCAGCATCCCACTCAGAGCCACATTCACCACATCCGAAACATCATCGAAGCTGCCCGCTTTACACAACTGCGGGAATTTAGTCTGAAGCTCATGGTTCGGCATGGAGGAGCGTACTGAGAGATAGAAGTCCGCCCCTTCGCGCAGACGTGCGTCGTGCAGGGCACCTTTCCAGATCTGGTCCTGATGCTCCAGGTGGATACTTATTACCCGCGACGGCAGGCTCGCTTCCAGTAGTTTGTCCAGCAGTGCCAGCAGCGGCGGGAATACTCGTTCCGGTGCATCGTGCTGGTAAGCAGGAATATCGCTGGCGTCGTGCTCAAGTGAGAAAGTCAGCAGGCTGCCGGCCAGACGGGTCAGTTCGCGATACAACAGTTCCGGGTGGCGCTCAGGCGTCTGAAGCAGTTCAATCAGCACCGGCTCGGCGCTGTTCAGGGCATTCAGCAGCCAGAACAGGGAGACATCCGCGACAGCAAAGTCTGCCATCCGCTCATTGCTTTCACGGCGCATGGCCATCAGGCGACGGCGGCGGACCTGCAGACGAACCAGTAGGTCCCCCAGTTCTGTGGTCAGCCACGGACTTGCAGAAACGGAAAGCATCGGGGGAATGAAAGCAGGATCACGGCCCCACTTCCCCTGAGCATTACGTACCAGACGGGTCACCGGACAGATTAGGTATGCCGTGTTTTCCTGGCTGGACAGACGCAGGGTTAGCGCATTACGTAGAATGGCGAGTTCCCCGCTTTCATGACCAGCAAGTTCCTGCACCACCACACGTTCTGCTTTCCAGCGACGGGGGCGTTCACTGTCCTGTCCATTATCGAGGTTGCCACCACTGGCACTCAGCAGTGGCAATGCGGCAAGCACCTCAACAGCCTCAGCGCCGTTTGCGGCAGACAAATCACAAACCGGCGGAATATTATCCGCCAGGTCCGTATCAACGATTGTGCCATCCTGGAAACGTATGACCAGACGGATGGCATTCAGCCGCGAGAGCGCAAGTGCAGCGTCATCAAACTCTGCTGCAACCACGCCCCAGGGATGAGAAATACCCATCCGGGCGACCATATTGGCAACGTGCTCACTCCAGCGGACCTGCTGCTGGAACTGTTGCGGGGCCAGAGCGGCCCCATCCTCCCAAAGTGGGCGGTAAATTTTCATCCCTGATCACCCCTTGCCTTACGATTTTGCTTTAGGCATCTGTGAAACAAGCGACAAATTGACGTCCATCCCTTCCACCTGGAAGTGCGGGATAGCGTACAATTTCACGCGGAAGAAGCCCGGGTTATCCTCAATATCTTCCACCACCACTTTCGCGTCACGCAGTGGGTGAGACGCCTGAAGTTCATCGCCCGGATCGGTCATTTCGGTCACCAGACTGCGGACCCAGGTGTTCAGCTCCAGCTCCAGAAGTCGGCGATCCTTAGTGGTGCCAATGTTTTCGCGCTGAATCAGCTTCAGGTAGTGGGCGATACGCGACAGTAGGAAGATGTACGGAAGACGCGCATTGATGCGGCTGTTCGCCGTTGCATCTGCGGTGTCATACAGCGCCGGTTTCTGCGTGGAGTTAGCCGAGAAGAAGCAGGCGTAGTCGCGGTTTTTGTAGTAGGACAAAGGAATGAAGCCCAGATTCGCGAATTCGAATTCACGGGTTTCAGGAATCATCACTTCGCTAGGGATTTTTACCTGATTGCCAGTACCGAGATCGTACAGATGGATAGGCAGGTCCTGAACCGCACCACCAGCCTGTGGCCCACGGATCTGTACACACCAGCCATTATTGATAAAGCTGCGCACCATATTGGACGCAAAAGCAAACGATGCGTTGGTCCACAGGTATTTGTCGTGATCCGGACCTTTGACTTCTTCGACATAGTTGAAGCTGCGAACCGGAACGGTATCCGGGCCATACGGTAAGCGTCCCAGTACGCGGGGCATCACCAGACCGATGTAGCGCGCGTCGTCCGTATCGCGGAACGATTTCCACTTGATGTACTCGGCGCGGTCAAAATAGTTACCAATATCTTTAATCGCCGCAACGTCTTCCATTGACTCCTTGAGGAAGAATTTCGGGCCTGCCGAGCCGATAAACGGCATATGTGCCGCAGCAGAGACTTTAGAGATATTGCGCAGCAGAGCGACATCCTGCGCTGAAGCGTCGAACTCGTAAGCGGAAATCAGCGCCGCAATCGGCTCGCCGCCCGGGGTATCATATTCGTCGATGTAGGTGTGTTTATACAGACCACTCTGGATCACCTCCGGACAGTCTTCAAAGTCCTGGCGCAGGTCTTCTTTAGACATACTCAGAAGCTCAATTTTCACGTTCTGGCGAAAATCGGTTTTATCCACCAGCGACTTCACACCGCGCCACAGGCTCTCAACCGCCTGAAATTCATCATGGTGCATTACAGCGTCCAGCTGGCGGCTGATCTGAAAATCAAGCTCAGCGATGTGGTGATCAATCAGGCTTTTATCCAGTTTTTCGACTTTCGAGCCTGCTTTGGTCAGACACTCCAGAAAGACCTGCATACCTGCAGTCAGGCGTTCATCGGCGGTGGCATCCGACATCGCCTGTGCATCTTGCCAGATATCCAGCGCGCTCAGCTCAGAGACCGGGCTCAGATTGATTTTCTCAAACAGGGAAGCGTAAACCCCACCCGCTGCTGGGCGCTCCAGCACCACGCTTTCAGCGCCAGTAATATTATTTTGTACAGACATGAGCATTCCTTGATTAATCCGTTAAAACAGCCTGATGGTTACGATTTTTTTGACGCCAGTGCGGATAATTCATTTCGCAACTCAGCGCTAAGCGACTGGTCAAGAACGATTTTTTCCAGCTCTTTTCGGAAAGTCTGGTTGTCCAAAAGGTTGGCTTTCAAATCACGAAGCAAGTTGCGCATCGCCAGCATCGCCTTCAGTTGCGGTATCTGAGCAGCCACCTGCTCTGGCGTGAAATCTTTCATGCTCTGGAAAGTCAGTTGAATGTTGTCCTCACCGCCATCATCAGCCAGCGTATTTTTAACGGTCAGATTAACTTTTGGGGAATATTCGGAAAGAACGCTATCAAAATTGTTCTTCGTGATATTAACCTTTTCGCGCTCAAATATTGGCGCTGTATCCTGCCCATTACTAAAATCACCCGCAACAAGCAATTTCAATGGTAATTCCATTTTCTTGCTTGCTCCGCCAGTATGCAGGTCAAGCTTTAGGTTAATACGTGCCTTAGGCACTTCATTCTGAAAACTGTCAGCCATCTCATCATCCCTCTTTGGTTTTGCTATGCCAATTCACGGTATCGCGTTGATGCGCAATCATAGAATAATGATCGACACAAAATCAAATACGCAGATCATTAACCCGCAATGAGAAATTTCTTAAGAATTTTCTGCTAAACTATTATTGTGTAATGCCCTGCCAAGGCAGAAAAAGGAACTACTCTTTTCGCGCAAACCAAATATTTATATCGTTAAAAGGATCGCAACCAGTGAGATACTAATAAAAACGACTTATTTTGATTTGCATCACGACACTTTGTCAAAAAAGCATGAATTAACTGAAAGAAGCTATTGAGGAATGCAAAAAAAGAAGAGACGAAAAAGTATGAAAAGTGAATATTTTATTGATGGCATGAATAATAAATAAGATTTTTCCTTTTGAAAATTCTTATTTATTATATGTAGTAAAAAATTCATTTCCGGATACTTAACGAGTCGTCAATCATTAATACCGTGCTTGTTCGTGAATTGACTTTATCCTTGCACAGAGGCTTCTGCTCGCCGCGCAAGAAGGAGGGATGCTCTCAATGCAGCTGTTTATAAAATCTGTAAAATCAAACACCTCCTGGATCGTCGCTTTTTTAATCAAAAACGAGTAATAGCACATATCGTATAACGGTGTTACATTATACCGCCCACCCAACGTCAGCTATGGCCAGGTAACGCCGTAAAGATCGGTAAAGCCTGCAACCATGACCTTGTACTACGGTCTAATAGGCACGTGGTATCGCACTAAGCGTTACTTTCACCGGCTCTACATAGGTTTCTCTATTTTGTCTCAATCCAAATTTCAACGCGCGTTTTTACACCCGCGTTACTGGTTTACATGGTTTGGTCTTGGCGTTCTCTGGCTGCTGGTACAACTCCCCTACCCTGTGCTGCGTATGCTGGGGTCGAAACTGGGCAGCGCATCCCGCTATTTCCTGAAGCGTCGCGAATCTATCGCGCGTAAAAACATCGAGCTTTGCTTTCCTCAGTACAATGCTGAAGAGCGCGAAAAACTGATCTCTGAAAACTTTAAATCCATCGGCATGGCGCTGCTTGAAACCGGCATGGCCTGGTTCTGGCCGGATGAACGCGTCCGCAAATGGTTTGATGTAGAAGGACTGGACAACCTTAAACGCGCTCAGCTGCAAAAACGCGGCGTGATGGTTGTTGGCGTGCACTTTATGTCCCTGGAGCTTGGCGGGCGCGTGATGGGCCTTTGTCAGCCAATGATGGCAACCTACAGACCGCACAACAGTGCACTAATGGAGTGGGTTCAGACGCGAGGCCGCATGCGCTCCAATAAAGCGATGATCAGCCGTAACAACCTGCGCGGTATGGTTGGCGCCCTGAAGAAAGGTGAGGCCGTCTGGTTCGCTCCTGACCAGGATTACGGACGCAAAGGCAGCAGCTTTGCCCCCTTCTTTGCCGTGAAGGATGTAGCGACGACCAACGGGACTTTCGTCATTTCGCGTTTGTCAGGTGCCTCCATGCTGACCGTGACGATGGTGAGAAAAGCGGATAAGTCAGGCTACCGTCTGCACATCTCTCCGGAAATGGCTAACTATCCGGAAAACGAGTGTGAAGCGGCTGCGTTTATCAATAAGGTCATCGAAACTGAAATCATGCGCGCACCGGAGCAATATCTCTGGATGCATCGCCGTTTCAAAACGCGTCCTCTTGGCGAAGCCTCCCTCTATATTTAAGCCCTGCATGAAGGTTAGTTTCGCTAAGAAACTAGCCTTTTCAATCACCTGTCATCTCACTGCAAAACCGTCTTTGATGGCGTCGCCCAAAGTGAATTTATTGCGCTGTGAAATCAAACTGTCGCCGTTCCACGACACTCGTAAGTGGCGGAAATTATTTAAAAAAATCCCTCTTGTCACCCCTCATTTTTAAGCGTACATTAGCGCCGTCTGGCACCAGGAAAGCACAGAATTCTGAGCGGGAGTCATCGGCGTAACGGGAAAATTCTCATTTCTGTTTAGCCGGGATTTCAGTTCTCTATAATCAGTTGGACTCTGTTTTTAAATGCGTACCACAAGATACGCGGAGCGATGAAACGTGAAATATTTCTTTATGGGCATTTCGGTGATCGTTTTAGTCTGGGCCGGAACCTTTGCCCTGATGATCTAGTGAGAACATGCAGTCAAAAAAACAGGAGCCATTTGGCTCCTGTTTTTTTGTCATGAGGACACGGGGTTTTCAGCAACGCTCTTTGCTGAGAGCAGGCCATCGGCACGGAACATACTCTTGATGCCCCTCACCGCCTGACGAATACGGTCGCTGTTTTCGATTAAAGCAAAGCGCACGTGGGTGTCGCCATAATCACCAAAGCCGATGCCCGGGGACACACACACCTTCGCGTCCTGCAGCAGCTTTTTAGCAAACTCCAGCGAACCCATCGCTGCGTACGGTTCCGGAATTTTCGCCCAGACGTACATGGACGCTTTCGGCATCTCCACCATCCAGCCAGCCTCATGTAACCCTTTTACGAGTACGTCGCGGCGGCGTTTATACTGAGCAGCAATGTCGTGAACGCACTGCTGATCGCCCTCCAGAGCGGCAATAGCGGCAACCTGCAGCGGCGTGAAGGTACCGTAATCGTGGTAACTCTTGATACGCGCCAGTGCACTTACCAGCGTTTTGTTACCCACCATAAAGCCAATACGCCAGCCCGCCATGTTGTAGCTTTTCGACAGGGTAAAGAACTCCACCGCCACGTCACGCGCGCCCGGAACCTGCATTATCGACGGGGCTTTCCAGCCGTCATAGACGATATCGGCGTAGGCTAAATCATGAACCACCAGCACGTCATAACGCTTGGCCAGAGCGACAACTTTCTCGAAGAAATCAAGCTCCACGCACTGGGCCGTTGGGTTCGACGGGAAACCGAGGATCATCATCTTGGGTTTCGGGTAGCTTTCGCGAATGGCACGTTCCAGTTCGTTAAAGAAATCGACACCTTCCACCAGCGGAACAGAGCGCACCTGCGCCCCGGCAATCACCGCGCCGTAGATATGGATTGGGTAACTTGGATTGGGTACCAGCACCGTATCACCGTGATCCAGCGTAGCCAGCATCAGATGTGCCAGCCCTTCTTTCGAGCCGATGGTGACAATCGCCTCACTTTCAGGATCGATATCAACCTGATAACGATCCTGATACCAGCGCGAGATCGCGCGACGTAACCTGGGAATACCGCGCGAGGTTGAGTAGCCGTGCGTATCCGGGCGCTGGGCAACCGTGCAGAGCTTTTCAACGATATGCGGTGGCGTTGGGCCGTCAGGGTTACCCATGCTGAAATCGATAATATCTTCGCCGCGCCGACGCGCAGCCATCTTCAGTTCAGCAGTGATATTGAAAACATAAGGGGGGAGACGATCGATACGCGTAAAACGGCGTTCAGGACTGAATTCAGCCATAGATTCCTCAGATTAACGTTAGCGCCCGGACCGTCCGAGCGACGCTGCCACCGATGTGGCGTGCTTAGAAAATAACCTGAAAAAAATCACCCTGTCGAGAGGGAAATGAAAAAAAAGCGCCCGCGTGAAAACCGGAACACTGCAATGCCTGAAAATGGAAACAGGGTTCTGATATTGGCTTTCCGTTAGCCGTTATTTAACACAATGATATCAAAACAGTTACCTGGTGATTTGGCGCTGAGAAAAAATCGGGTGAGCATCAATCCTCACCTGACAATCCCCTTTGTAAACTATGGTTTTTCCTCATTTGATAAACCCGACGGATAGCTGGTCAATACGCCCCAGGTTTTTTATCATAGTCCTTTCCCGTTTGCCCAGGTCTGCTCCGTGCACGAGATATTCACTATGCTGCTGGCGGTTTTTGACCGTGCGGCATTAATGCTGATTTGCCTGTTCTTCCTGATTCGCATTCGCCTGTTTCGCGAGCTTTTGCATAAATCCGCACACTCGCCGAAAGAGCTGCTGGCGGTTACCGCCATCTTTTCCCTGTTCGCACTGTTCAGCACCTGGTCCGGGGTGCCGGTAGAGGGTTCGCTGGTTAACGTGCGCATTATCGCCGTCATGTCCGGCGGAATTTTGTTTGGCCCGTGGGTGGGTGTCATTACCGGCGTGATTGCCGGGACCCATCGCTACCTGATTGATATCGGTGGCGTAACGGCAGTGCCATGCTTTATCACCAGCATTATCGCCGGGGTGCTTTCCGGCTGGATCGGCCGCAAGATCCCCAAAAAACAGCGCTGGCGCGCCGGGATTGCTGCGGGCATGGTGTGCGAAACGCTGACCATGATCCTTGTCGTCGTCTGGGCCCCCACCACCGCGCTGGGGCTGGATATCGTCTCGAAAATCGGTATTCCTATGATCCTGGGCAGCGTCTGCATCGGTTTTATCGTGCTGCTGGTACAGAGCGTTGAAGGGGAAAAAGAGGCCAGCGCCGCCCGTCAGGCCAAGCTGGCACTGGATATTGCCAACAAAACGCTGCCGCTCTTTCGCCACGTTAACGCGGAGTCGCTGCGCCAGGTCTGCGAGATCATCCGCCACGACATTCACGCTGACGCCGTCGCCATCACCAATATCGACCACG
Organism: Enterobacter cloacae complex sp. P13B; assembly: GCF_014895915.1. Taxonomy (NCBI): domain Bacteria; kingdom Pseudomonadati; phylum Pseudomonadota; class Gammaproteobacteria; order Enterobacterales; family Enterobacteriaceae; genus Enterobacter; species Enterobacter cloacae complex sp. P13B. The sequence continues at coordinate 15,480 of NZ_JADBQN010000064.1, read as the reverse complement.
TGCTGGCCTACGTAGGCGTCGGGGAGCACAACTATCGCGACAGAGACGACACCATTAGTCCGACCACCAGACAGGCGATTAACTACGGCAAAATCATTATTAAAAACAATGATGAAGCTCACCGAACGCCGGAAATTCACTCAATGCTGGTGATCCCGCTATGGGAAAAAGGCGTTGTGACGGGCACGCTGAAAATTTATTACTGCCACGCGCATCAGATCACCTCCACGCTACAGGAGATGGCCATTGGCCTGTCGCAGATTATCTCTACTCAGCTTGAGGTCTCCCGGGCAGAACAGCTGCGTGAGATGGCAAATAAGGCAGAGCTGCGCGCGCTGCAGAGCAAAATTAATCCCCATTTCCTGTTTAACGCGCTCAACGCTATCTCCTCTTCCATTCGTTTGAATCCGGACACCGCGCGCCAGCTGATTTTTAACCTGTCGCGCTATCTGCGCTACAACATCGAACTGAAAGATGACGAGCAGATCGACATTAAAAAAGAGCTTTATCAGATCAAAGACTATATCGCGATTGAGCAGGCGCGCTTTGGCGACAAGCTCACGGTGATTTACGATATTGATGAAGAGGTCAACTGCGTGATCCCGAGCCTGCTGATCCAGCCGCTGGTTGAAAACGCGATTGTTCACGGTATTCAGCCCTGTAAAGGCAAAGGTGTGGTCACCATCAGCATCACCGAAAGCGGCAACCGGGTGCGAATTGCGGTACGCGATACCGGCCACGGGATTGACCCAAAAGTCATTGAGCGCGTGGAGTCTAACGAGATGCCCGGGAATAAAATCGGGCTGCTGAACGTGCACCACAGAGTCAAGCTTCTCTACGGCGACGGGCTGCATATTCATCGTCTTGAACCAGGCACTGAAATCGCTTTTTACGTCCCGAATGAGCGCTCCCCTGTTCATGCGGCGACATCTTTATTACCTCAGGGTGAGTAATATGAAAGTCATCATCGTTGAAGATGAATTCCTGGCTCAACAGGAACTAACCTGGCTTATCAAAACCCACAGCCAGATGGAGATTGTGGGTACGTTTGATGATGGTCTGGACGTGCTGAAGTTTCTGCAGCATAACCGGGTTGAAGCGATTTTTCTGGATATCAATATTCCCTCGCTGGACGGCGTGCTGCTGGCGCAAAATATCAATCAGTTTGCCCATAAGCCGTTTATTGTGTTCGTTACCGCATGGAAAGAGCATGCCGTAGAAGCCTTCGAGCTGGAGGCATTTGACTATATTCTGAAGCCTTACCAGGAGTCGCGAATTGTCAGCATGCTGCAAAAGCTGGAGGCCGCATGGCAGCAACAGAGCGCTCCGGCTACTGCCAGCCCGACGATACGGGAAAACGACACCATTAATCTTGTCAAAGATGAGCGCATCATCGTGACCCCGGTCAACGATATCTACTATGCCGAAGCGCACGAAAAGATGACGTTTGTCTATACGCGGCGGGAATCGTATGTCATGGCGATGAACATTACTGAATTCTGCAGCAAGCTTCCGTCAGCCCACTTTTTCCGCTGCCACCGTTCGTTTTGCGTCAATTTAAATAAGATCCGCGAGATCGAACCGTGGTTTAACAACACCTATATTTTGCGCCTGAAGGATTTGGATTTTCAGGTACCGGTGAGCCGCAGCAAAGTGAAAGAGTTCCGCCAGCTGATGCACCTGTAACGAAAGAGCCCTCTCCCGCGGGAGAGGGTAATGATGCATCAGAGGATTTGGCCGAGAACCTGACGCAGATGGGCACCCGAACCCAGAAGGCCTGGGTTATCATGCACGATGAGATAAACGGGAATGTCCTGTACGTAGCTTCTGAAACGCCCTTTATCTTCAAACCCGCCGCGGAAACCGGAGGCTTTAAAGAAGTCGAGGAAGCGCGGCACGATCCCGCCCGCAATATAGACCCCGCCAAAGGTGCCCAGCGTTAGCGCCAGGTTGCCGCCGAACCGTCCCATAATGACGCAGAACAGCGAAAGAGCGCGACGGCAGTCGATGCAGCTGTCCGCCAGCGCGCGTTCAGTGACGTCTTTCGGCTGCAGGTTTTCCGGCAGACGACCGTCCGATTTCACAATCGCACGATACAGGTTCACCAGCCCCGGCCCTGACAGGACGCGCTCGGCGGAAACGTGGCCGATCTCCGCGCGTAACTCTTCGAGGATAATGCCCTCTTCTTCGCTGTTTGGCGCAAAGTCCACATGGCCGCCTTCACCCGGCAGGCTCACCCAGCGCTGAGCAACATGCACCAGGTGCGACACGCCCAGGCCGGTACCGGCCCCGTAAACCGCAATCGGCTTGCCCTCGACCGGTTCAGCGCCGCCAAACTGGATCAGATGCTCCGGCTTCAGCATCGGGATCGCCATGGACACCGCGGTGAAGTCATTGATGATTTCCAGATGCGCAAAACCGAGATTCTTTTTCATCTCTGCGATGGAGAATGCCCAGGTATGGTTGGTCATTGCGACCCAGTCGCCGGTTATCGGGCAGGCAATGGCGATGCAGCCGTCTTCGACGCTCACCTGATGCTCTTCCAGATAGACGCGAACAACGGCTTCAAGGCTTGGGTAATCCAGCCCTGAGTAGGTCTTCGCCCGGGAAATTTCACCGCTACTTACATCGCATAATGCGAGACGCGCGTTCGTGCCGCCCACATCGCCTACCAAAGCATACTTTGTCATTCTTCTACTGCTCCGCTAAAGTCAGAATAAATCTTTCGGACACTGTAAATTCAAGGCGTGATAACAACAACGACCGGAAGGTGAATGCCCGTGGATTATCGATCTTCGTCACAGAATAACTTTACCGTTTCAGCACCTTTTGCACTATTGCCATAAGGCTTAATATGCAAAGTAACGTCATTGCATTTTGTACAAGGAAATCATCATGCTCCACCCGCGAGCCAGAACCATGCTGTTGCTGGCAATTCCGGCGCTGATCATTGGCGTGGCCTCAAGCCTGGTCCTTATCGTCGTGATGAAAATCGCGTCGGTGCTGCAAACACTATTATGGAACGCGCTTCCGGCTGGACTGGGCGTCACCGCTGATTCTCCTGCCTGGATCGTTGGGATGCTGACGTTAACCGGTATTGCAGTGGGCCTGGTGATCCGTTTTAGTCCCGGCCATGCCGGCCCCGATCCGGCACAGGAACCGCTGATTGGTGCCCCGGTAGCCCCCTCGGCGTTGCCAGGGCTCATCATTGCGCTGATTATCGGTCTGGCTGGAGGCGTTAGTCTGGGACCTGAGCATCCGATTATGGCCGTGAACATTGGCCTGGCGGTTTTTCTTGGTTCACGCATATTGCCTCGCGTCGGCGCGCTGGACTGGACCATCCTCGCCTCCGCAGGCACCATCGGGGCGCTTTTTGGCACGCCTGTCGCTGCTGCCCTGATCTTTTCTCAGACGTTGGCCAGTGATAACGACGTCCCGCTCTGGGATAAGCTGTTCGCTCCGCTGATGGCCGCGGCTGCAGGCGCGCTGACGACAAGCCTGTTTTTCCATCCCCATTTTTCCCTCTCTCTGCCGCACTACGGAGAGATGCGGATTGCAGATATATTCAGCGGCGCCATCGTCGTCGCGATCGCCATCGCGCTGGGCATGGTGGCGGTATGGTGTCTTCCGCGCCTGCACCGGCTGGTGCATAAACTCAAACATCCGGTATTGATTCTGGGAACAGGGGGGCTAATCCTCGGTGTTTTAGGCGCAATTGGCGGAACGGTGACCCTGTTCAAAGGTCTGGACGAGATGCAGCAGCTGGCCTTCAGCCAGGTATTTAGCGTGTCCGATTACCTGTTGTTTGCCGTCATCAAGCTGGCGGCGCTTGTCGTTGCTGCAGCGTGCGGTTTCCGCGGCGGGCGTATCTTCCCGGCGGTGTTTGTCGGCGTGGCGCTGGGGCTGATGCTGCACGAGCATGTCGACGCGGTTCCGGCGGCGATTACCGTATCCTGCTCTATTCTGGGGCTGGTACTGGTGGTGACGCGCGATGCATGGCTGAGCCTGTTTATGGCGGCGGTGGTGGTGCCGGATTCGACGCTGTTCCCGCTGCTCTGCATCGTGATGTTGCCCGCCTGGCTCCTGCTGGCGGGCAAACCGATGATGATGGCCTGGCGAAACGACAAATAATCAGGCGCTATTGCGCGCTTCCAGCGCTTTGGTGAGCGCCCCCAGCAGCGGTGGGATATCGGCTTTTGGCAGCATCACCTCAATCAGCGAGAGCCGCTCGTGGTGCGCCACTTTTTCCAGCACGTCCGCCAGCTGCTCCGCTTCACTGACTTGCCAGCACTGGGCCTGAGGATCGAGGCTCAGGGCCTGCGGGATTTGCGTCCAGTTCCATAGCGCAATGTCATTGTAACGCTGTTCCGGCCCGTGAATTGCCCTTTCAACCGTGTATCCTTCGTTGTTGAGCACCAGAATGATGGGATGTTGTTTATCACGCAACATTGACCCGAGCTCCTGAATGGTCAGCTGTGCCGCGCCATCCCCCGTCAGCACAATCACCCGCCGGTTCGGGCATGCCGTTTGCGCACCGAACGCCGCGGCCAGGGTGTAGCCGATCGAGCCCCACAGCGGCTGGACGATAAAATTCACGTCGGCAGGCAAACGCAGGTCAATCGCGCCGAAGGCCGAGGTGCCCTGATCGGCCAGGATGATGTCTCCCGGGCGAATAAACGTTTGCAGCGTTTGCCAGAAATTCTCCTGCGTAAGTGAGCCGTCCGGCTGAGGGAAATTCATCGCGCTGTGCGATGCCGGAACAGGCTTATCGTGAATATGCTGTTTGCACAGCTCCAGCAGCGCTTCAATGGCCTGGGCCATCGGGATGCCGGTAAACCAGATATCGCCGACGCGGGCGGCATGAGGCTGGACTTCTATCGTCTGTGCAGGCGTTAACTGATGGGTAAACCCGGCCGTCAGAGTATCGGTAAAACGCGTGCCAATGCACAGCACCGTATCCGCCCCCTCTATCGCCTCTTTTACCGGACCGGCACTGGCCGAACCGCTGTAGGTGCCGTAAAAACCGGCGTTACGTTCGTCGAAAATGCCTTTGCCCATCAGCATCGTGGCATGCGCCATCGGCACATCCTTCACCCACTTCTGCAGCGCGTGCTTCAGCCCATGGCGCAGGACAAGAAAATCCGCTAACAGCGCGGTACGTTTACTCGCTGCCAGTTGACGCTCCACAGCATCCCGGAACGCTTTCAGGCAGGCGCTATCGGCATGCGCATGCCGGAGCGTGAGAGCGTTTACAGGCGGCGTAGCGGCTTTTTTTGCCACGTCGGCAGGCAGCATCAGATAGCCGGGGCGACGTTCCCGGAGCATGGTCGTTAACACCCGGTCGATTTCATAACAGGCGTTTTGTTCGGTCAGGATCGCCTGTGCAGCGGTGATCGGTTCGCTCATATGGTAAAAATGACGAAACTCACCGTCGCCCAGCGTATGGTGCAGCAGTTCCCCCCTTTGCTGAGACGCCATCCCCGGCGCGCCAACAATATGCAGCACCGGAACGTGCTCGGCATAGCTGCCCGCAATGCCGTTCATGGCACTTAATTCGCCGACGCCAAACGTCGTCAGCAGCGCGGCGAAGCCCTTACAGCGGGCATATCCGTCAGCGGCATAAGAGGCGTTTAACTCGTTGGCACAGCCCACCCAGCAGATATCCGGGCTGTCTATTACGTGGTCGAGAAACTGCAGGTTATAGTCGCCCGGCACGCCAAACAGATGATCGGCTCCACAATCTGTAAGACGGTCCAGCAGGTAATCGGCGACGCAGTACGGGGTACGCATAAACAGGTATCCTTCTGATGTTGACCTCACTTTGAGTATTAAATAAGCGTGATGGCTGTCCAGAATTGGCGATAAGAAGGCTATGGAAAGAATGCTTTACAAAAAATGCTGGGCTATGCTGCTTTTTTTCACGTTAATGTAAACGTATACACTGATTTTTCTCTTCAGCACGAGAGGTCATACGAATGGGTTATCAGCCGGACAAAAATCGTTATCAGACAATGGAGTATCGCCGCTGCGGACAAAGCGGACTCAGGTTGCCCGCGGTCTCGCTGGGGCTGTGGCATAACTTTGGTGACGCCACGCTTATCGAAAATAGCCGTCAACTTTTACAGCGCGCGTTCGATCTGGGTATTACGCATTTCGACCTTGCCAATAACTATGGTCCCCCTCCGGGGTCCGCCGAGCGTAATTTCGGCCGTATTTTGCAGGAGGATTTCCTGCCCTGGCGCGACGAATTGATCGTCTCCACGAAAGCGGGATATACCATGTGGGACGGCCCTTACGGCGACTGGGGATCGCGTAAATATCTGCTGGCAAGCCTCGATCAAAGCCTGAAGCGCATGGGGCTGGAATATGTCGATATCTTCTATCATCACCGTCCTGACCCGGTAACGCCGCTGCAGGAAACCATGAAAGCGCTTGACCATCTGGTGCGCCAGGGCAAAGCCCTGTATGTCGGGTTATCCAACTATCCTGCCGAGCTGGCGCGAAAAGCGATTGATATCCTTAATGACCTGGGCACGCCCTGCCTGATCCACCAGCCGAAATACTCGATGTTCGAACGTGCGCCGGAAGAGGGTTTGCTGGATGTTCTGCAGGAAAAAGGGGTCGGCTGTATTCCCTTCTCGCCGCTGGCAGGGGGACAGTTGACCAACCGGTATCTTAACGGTATTCCCGCCGATTCCCGTGCGGCAAGCGGCAGTCAATTCCTTAACCCGGAACAGATCACCGAAGAGAAGCTTGAGAAGGTGCGCCAGCTAAACGCCCTGGCAGAAAGCCGCGGCCAGAAGCTCTCGCAGATGGCGCTTGCCTGGGTATTACGCCATGAGGAGGTCACGTCGGTGCTGATCGGAGCCAGCAAAACGGCTCAGATTGATGATGCCGTGGGTATGCTGGAAAACCGCCAGTTTACCGCAGAAGAACTTTCTCTAATCGACCAGATCCTGAGTAGTTCAAAATAAAACCACTTTTAGCAAAAAGTGCTCTCCCTCGGGAATTCGGAGTTGAGGCGATGAAACGAGCCTTTACCAACTCGTAATATTGCGTTAACTGGCCCCACGAAGGCCCCGATCGTGAAGGAGAAAGAGTATGTTCAGGTCACTGATTCTTGCAGCGGTATTACTGGCTTCTGCCCCGCTGGTCGCCACTGCTGGCGAAATCACCCTGTTGCCATCAGTAAAATTACAAATTGGCGATCGTGACGACTACGGCAGATACTGGGACGGTGGCTACTGGCGCGACCGTGATTACTGGCATCGTCACTATGAGTGGCGCGGCGACCGCTGGTGGAAACATGACAACGGCAGACACCGCGGCTGGTATAAAGACAACGCCTATGAGCGCGGTTACCGTGAAGGCTGGCGGGATCGTGACGACCGTCGCGGCTGGGGTCGCGGCAAAGGTCATGGTCACGGCCATCATCACTAATCCAAAAGGAGCCCCTGCGGCTCCTTTTTTGTTAAAGACCCAGCGCGGTTCCCACCAACAACCACAAGTTCAGCGCCACGACTACCACCACGATGGCCCACCCGGCCCGTTTCACCAGCGTCGTATTAACCAGTTCGCCCATCAGAGTTTTATTGCTGGTGAAAATCAGCAGCGGCACCAGCGCCAGCGCAATACCAAAGCTCAGCAGCACCTGGCTCATCACCAGAATTCGCGTTGGATCGAGCCCCATCAGAATCACGATAAACGACGGAAGCATGGTGATAAAACGACGCACCCACAATGGAATATGGAAGCGAACAAATCCCTGCATCACCACCTGCCCTGCCAGCGTCCCCACCACCGTGGAGGAGAGACCGGCGGCAACCAGGCTCAGACCAAATATCGTGGCAGCAGCATGGCTCAGTAACGGCTCCAGCGTGAGGTAAGCCTGGTCGAGATCGGCGACGCCAGTATGACCGTTAAAGTGGAAAGCGGCGGCTGCGGTGGCCATCATCGCCAGATTCACAAAACCCGCGATGGTCATGGCGATTGCAACATCCCATTTGGTTGCCGAGTAGCGTTCTTTACGCGTCCCGCCGTGCAGATGCTGGGTTAACGAGGAGTGCAAATAAATGACATGCGGCATAATGGTCGCCCCAAGGACCCCGGCGGCCAGGAAAACCGCTTCCGAGGTTGGCAGACCTGGGATCACCATGCCTTTTGCGAGCTGCGCCAGATTCGGCTGTGAGAAAATCAGCTCGACGATGTACGCCGCAGCAACAAACAGCAGCAGTCCACCAATGACCTTCTCCAGCGGTTTTTGACCCCGACGTTGCAGCATCAGGATCAGGAATGTGGCAATCCCGGTCAGCACCGCCCCCTGTAACAGCGACACGCCCAGAATCAGCTTAAAGCCAATCGCTGCCCCGATAAATTCAGCGAGATCGGTTGCCATGGCGATAATTTCCGCCTGAACCCAGTAGAGCCACACCGCCGGACGGGGATAATGATCGCGAATTTGCTCCGCCAGGTTTTTACCCGTGGCAATCCCCAGTTTTGCAGAGAGCATCTGAATCAGCATCGCCATCATGTTTGCCCAGACGACCACCCACAGCAGCTTATAGCCGAAACTGGCCCCGGCCTGAATATTGGTCGCAAAATTACCCGGATCGATATAGCCGATGGCAGCAATAAAAGCAGGTCCCATTAATGCGAACCGCAACTTGCGCGCGGCTCTACCACTGCTACCCTCTACGCGACTGTTTGTCATTATCTGCCTCTGGAAATATAGCCTTTGCTATGTTTAATGCTATCAAAATGAGAATGATTATCAAGATCATTTAGAGAGTTTAAAATGATTTCTCTGATAGCTAAGAACAATAGATGGGCAGGTGGTGCGACATCACAGAATGTGAAAATGCGCGGTCATTTGTGAAGCGTAGCACACAAACTTAACTTTTCACTCATTTACCTAACATAACAAAAATGTATTGTGGATCACTAATTTTGAGACTCGTCACAGGATGTAACTATAGTGTGTCCCTGATCTCGTTTTCTTTTCGCTTGTTACATAGAATGTGCACGAAAATTAAACCTGCCTCATATTTGGAGCAAATATGGACCGCGTCCTTCATTTTGTCCTGGCACTTGTTGTCGTTACTGCACTCGCATTGCTGGTCAGCACAGACCGCAAAAAAATTCGTATTCGTTATGTTGTCCAGCTGCTGGTCATTGAAGTTTTACTTGCGTGGTTCTTCCTGAACTCCAACGTAGGCCTCGGCTTCGTGAAAGGCTTCTCCGAAATGTTCGAAAAACTGCTCGGATTCGCCAACGAAGGGACAAACTTTGTCTTCGGTAAAATGAACGACGAAGGTCTGGCATTCTTCTTCCTGAAGGTACTGTGCCCAATCGTCTTCATCTCCGCGCTGATCGGTATTCTGCAGCACATCCGCGTTCTGCCGTTCGTTATTCGTGGCATTGGTTTCCTGTTATCCAAAGTAAACGGCATGGGCAAGCTGGAATCTTTCAACGCCGTAAGTTCCCTGATCCTCGGTCAGTCTGAGAACTTCATCGCGTATAAAGATATCCTCGGCAAAATGTCCCGTAACCGCATGTACACCATGGCGGCAACCGCGATGTCTACCGTTTCCATGTCTATCGTGGGCGCATATATGACCATGCTGGAGCCAAAATATGTGGTTGCAGCGCTGGTTCTGAATATGTTCAGCACCTTTATCGTTCTGTCGCTGATCAACCCGTATCGCGTTGACGCCAGCGAAGAGAACATCCAGATGTCTAACCTGCACGAAGGTCAGAGCTTCTTCGAAATGCTGGGTGAGTACATCCTGGCAGGTTTCAAAGTGGCGATTATCGTTGCCGCGATGCTGATCGGCTTTATCGCTCTGATCTCCGCACTGAACGCCCTGTTCGCCGCAGTGCTGGGCATCTCCTTCCAGGGCATCCTGGGCTACATCTTCTACCCTGTCGCATGGGTGATGGGTGTTCCGGCTCATGAAGCGCTGCAGGTGGGCAGTATCATGGCGACCAAACTGGTTTCTAACGAATTCGTTGCGATGATGGATCTGCAGAAAATCGCCAGCACGCTCTCTCCACGTGCGGAAGGCATTCTGTCCGTATTCCTGGTCTCCTTCGCGAACTTCTCGTCCATCGGTATTATCGCCGGTGCGATTAAAGGCCTGAACGAAGAACAGGGTAACGTGGTTTCTCGCTTTGGCCTGAAACTGGTTTACGGCTCCACCCTGGTGAGCGTCCTGTCTGCTTCTATCGCTGCGCTGGTTCTGTAACGTTTACCGTAAAAAAAACCGGGAGACTTGCTCCCGGTTTTTTTATGCCCGCAATTCTTCCAGCGGTTTGGGTTTGCCTATCAGGTAGCCCTGCAGGTAGTCCACGCCGAAGCGTAGCAGCATCTCCCTCTGCGCTGGTGTCTCAACATATTCTGCCACCACGCACAGTGATTTCGTCTTCGCCAGATTACATATCGACTGGACGATCATTGCGTCCATATCATCAGTACAAATATCTTTCACGAAGCAGCCGTCAATTTTAATGATGTCTGCCTGCAGGCGTCTCAGACGCTCGTAGTTGGCGTAGCCGGTACCAAAATCATCGATGGCAATCCTGAAACCGTAATCCCGCAGCTGCTGAATATTGTGGATGCTGCAGCCGGAATTGGAGAAGGCCTGCTCTTCGGTGATCTCAATCACGACAGCCTGAGGCGCAACCCCGTACCGTTCAAAGAGCGCACAAATCTCAGTCGCCACCTCATTTTGCATCAGCGTAAGCGGCATCAGATTGACAGAGAAACGGGTGCCAGCCTGCGTCGCTGGGTGATCGCGCAGCCACAGCAGTAATTTTTCCATGACGCACATATCAAACCGGTGGCTGAGGTTGAACTGGGCAATCAGGGGAATAAAGCGGTCAGGGGTGATGATCTCGCCCTCACTCTCCATACGCGCCAGAATTTCGTAATACCCGCTACCGTCCGCCTTCTGGATCGGCTGCGCATACAAATGGAACTGCCCCGCCTCCAGGGCGTGCTTAATCCGCGCCAGCATCAGGACACGCTCCGTTGTTTGTCCTGATGCAGCTTCCAGGCTATTCGTCAGCGCAAGAACGTTGTGCGCTCCGCAGGATTGCTCGGCCAGCCAGCTCAGTTGCCCCAGCGTGTGGTGCAGTTTCTCACCGTTTTCGACCATTCCCCAGGACGCGCCAAATTCGATATCCAGCCCGGTATTGTTCCAGAAAATCTTACGGCTGTTCAGCCGATCAACCATATGCTGGAGGCGCTCGGCCGTTCCCTGCCCAAGCAATACCAGCACCAGCTCGCTTCCCGGCAGCTGGAAAAGCGTCTCATCTTTTTGCAACAGCGGCTGGAGAGAGGACGTGATCATTCGTTTGCAGTGCACCCGCATGAGAATGCCGTAATGGCGACTTAAAAACTCCAGATTATCCATTCTCAGGCAACACACTTTGGCATCCGGGTGGTCGAGGAGAAAATCTTCCAGCGCACGAATGTTGGGTAATCCGGTCAGCGGATCGGTGAGCGCTCTGTCCTGCCAGCCCTGCTTCAACCATTCGCTTCGCTGATAGATACGCGACATATAAAGCAGGCAGATAGCAAAAGAGATCAGTACCGACAGGATAAAGGAGAGCGAATGGCCCGACTCCACTCCGTTAAGAAAGTTGTAATTGTAGGTCAACAGCAGAAGCGCAGAGGTGGCCCACAGCAGAGAGATAAGCGCGTAGCTCAGACGGCTAATCGCTAACGTAAAGAGAATGAAAATAATCGGCATCAAATAGCCCGCAATAACAGGCGACTCAAAAGGCGCACATAAAATTGCGATGATGGCTATTAACAGCATCAGCCAGACGAATATATATAATGATTTCTTGTGTAAAAACACGGACTTCACACTTCGCCGCCAGAACTTGATGGCATAACGAGGATTAATAATCATTCTTAACGGATAATAGAACATCATGGTAAAAATCATCGCCGCGCATATCAGGCTTTGAATATCAACAACGTTATAAATTACCGTTCCTTCGCCGAAGAAAGTTGAGATTGTGACCGGAAAATCAAAGAAATAGCCAGCGAGATACATCGACATTTTAATGCCTATCGGCACCATAAAGCCGAGCCAAAATATGCGTAACCCAATGTGCCTGTTGGGCATACAGTAGCGCCAGCGCCGGCCCAGCAGAAGGCGCAGAACACCGCAGGCAGCGAATACGGAGAAAGTCTGACAGAACAGTAACACTGAATATTGTAGCGGTGCTAAATTTACGTTAAATATATTAGCAACCATAAAACTTATCAGAATAGGCAGAATACCGCGGCGCCCCAATAACAGCATAATCGCCAGCATAACGCTTAACGGGAGCCACGCTAAATAAACGTCGTGTTCATTAACAATTGCACGCGGGGAGAGATAACGGGAAACGGGAACCGCAATCAGACAGATCGCCAGAGCAATTATAAATATCTTTACATTATTATACGATTTTCTATTCATTAAGCTGGGGGAGATTATTATCCATTCATATCATTGACCGCATGGATAATAGGTTTATTAATTACGCGAATCAAGTTGAAGTCTATTTATAGACTGATTTATTGATTTCGGTTGAGGGGGGATATGGAAAAAAACCATTTTGGCAACAAAATACGTTTAGGGGTGTTACAAAAACATAAAAAAAAAACCCTCGTCTTTTGACGAGGGTTTAAAATTTTGGTGGAGCTAAGCGGGATCGAACCGCTGACCTCCTGCATGCCATGCAGGCGCTCTCCCAGCTGAGCTATAGCCCCATAGTAAAGCTGTCATGTTGACGGGCGGCATAATATGAATTCCACCGCGGAGTGTCAACGGCAAAATCAATAGCCGCGGTTCAATCGCCGAAAAATCATGCAAATGAATCACTTTGCGAGCCTGCTCGCAGTCATGAGTTAAGCCTGTCACGTTTTCACGTAAAACGGTGCTATAAAATGAGCCGTTAATTAACCCCACGAATATTCAGGAAATTGCATGATCAAGGAACGAATGACGCCGGAAGAGTTAGCCCTGCTCACTGGCTATAGCCGACAGACCATCAATAAATGGGTACGCAAAGAGGGTTGGATAACGTCGCCCAAGCCCGGTGTCCAGGGGGGTAAAGCGCGCCTGGTGCATGTGAACGAAAAGGTGCGTGACTTTATCCGCAGCGCACGCCGGGCAACGGAAACATCCGCTGTGCCTGACGGCATCAGCACTGACAGTTCGCTTCATACCCTACTCCTGACGCTGGCTAATGAAATGACGCCGGAAGAGCAGAAGCAGATGACATCGCTGCTATTGCGGGAAGGGATTACCGGTTTGTTGCAACGTTTAGGGATTCGCGACCAGAATTAATATGAAAAGACTACGTAGCAAAATGACCACGGAAGAGCTGGCGGAGAATTTGGGTGTTGCCAGACAAACGGTAAATCGCTGGATACGGCAGCAGGGGTGGAAAACCGAAGGACTCAATGGCGTAAAAGGCGGTCGGGCGCGGCTCATTCACGTTGATGCACGCGTGAAGGAGCATATTATGAGCCTCCCGGCTATCCGTAACCGCCAGGCGGTTTATCATCTGGCTGAGGTGGCCTCATCCTACAATGAACAGCCTTCACGTCTGCGTCCGGGCATTATCGAAACGCTGGAGAGTATGACTGAGCTTGAACAGCAGCGTCTGGATACCTTACTGAAGCGCGAAGGCATACGCGGTTTTCTTGCTCGTCTGGGTATTGCCGAATAAAAGGCAAAAAAAACGGCAGGATACCCTGCCGTTTTTCTTATAGATGGCTTAATTACTGCTGATTTTCACGTTCTGCAATAAAATCCAGCGCCTTGTTGATGCGCGCCACGCTGCGTGACTTGCCGATGGCATGGACAGTCACATCCAGAGCCGGAGACTGACCCGCGCCGGTCACCGCAACGCGCAGCGGCATACCGACTTTGCCCATGCCCACTTCCAGTTCGTCTGCGGTCGCCTGAATGGCGTGATGCACATTTTCAGCGGTCCACTCGGTGAGCGCAGCAAGCTTGTCACGCACCACTTCCAGCGGCTGACGCGCAACCGGGCGGAGGTGCTTCTTCGCGGCGTCAGCGTCGAACTCATCAAACTCTTCATAGAAGTAGCGGCAGCTTTCGGCAATTTCTTTCAGCGTTTTGCAGCGCTCGCCGAGCAGTTTTACCAGGTCCGCCAGCTCAGGGCCAGTGCGGGTATCAATGTTTGCCTGCTCAATGTGCCACTGCAGGTAAGTCGCCACATATTCCGGCGGCATGGTATTGATGTAGTGATGGTTGAGCCACAGCAGCTTGTCGGTGTTGAATGCGCTGGCAGATTTGCTCACAGAGCTCAGAGAGAACAGTTCGATCATCTCTTCGCGACTGAAGATCTCCTGGTCGCCGTGAGCCCAGCCCAGACGCACCAGATAGTTCAGCAGCGCTTCCGGCAGATAGCCGTCGTCGCGATACTGCATGACGCTGACCGCACCGTGACGTTTAGACAGCTTTTTACCGTCGTCGCCGTTGATCATGGAGACGTGTGCATAGACCGGAACAGGTGCATTCAGCGCTTTCAGGATGTTGATCTGGCGTGGGGTATTGTTGATATGGTCTTCACCACGGATAACGTGGGTAATTTCCATATCCCAGTCATCAACCACGACACAGAAGTTATAGGTTGGGGAACCGTCGGTACGGCGTATGATCAGATCGTCCAGCTCCTGGTTGCTGAATTCAATCGGGCCACGGATCTGGTCGTCGAAAATCACCGAGCCATCCTGCGGGTTAGCAAAACGCACCACGCATGGCTCATCAGCGGCATGCTCGCTGTGGTCGTGGCGGCAGCGGCCGTCATAACGCGGTTTTTCACCGTTCGCCATCTGCTCTTCACGCAGCGCATCCAGACGCTCTTTGGAGCAGTAGCACTTATACGCCGTGCCCGCGACCAGCATCTCATCAATAACAGCGTTATAGCGGTCAAAACGTTTGGTCTGGAAATACGGGCCTTCGTCCCACTGCAGGTTCAGCCAGTTCATACCATCCATAATGGCTTCAATTGCTTCCGGCGTGGAGCGCTCAAGATCCGTATCTTCTATACGCAGCACGAACTCACCTTGGTTGTGGCGTGCAAAAAGCCAGGAATAGAGAGCAGTACGAGCACCACCGACGTGCAGATAACCTGTCGGGCTCGGCGCGAAGCGAGTTTTGATTTTCATGAAATGGCCTTACGTTATAAAGATGCCGGCAATCGGCAAATCCCGGGGAAAAAACGATGGGCAATATTCTATCACTGTGGGGGGATTCCTCAATGTCGATCCCTTTATCGTGGCGGAGTTTGCTGTTTTTGTTTAGAAATCATGCGCCACCGCCCGTTTTGCGATCGTTTTGTTTAATTTTACGACGAACGAATAAAAACTTTAGAAAATGCGTTGACTCATTTTCAACTCTCCCTATAATGCGACTCCACACAGCGGGGGTGATTAGCTCAGTTGGT
>NZ_JADBQN010000063.1:1296-2642 GCF_014895915.1 Enterobacter cloacae complex sp. P13B | reverse complement strand
GGTGAGGGCACCAGACCGCAGTGGAGCCAATCACTCCCCTAGCGTCGCCACCATCACCGCCTTAATCGTGTGCATCCGGTTTTCCGCCTGGTCGAACACGATGCTCGCCGCCGACTCAAACACCTCGTCCGTCACCTCCATCCCGCCGTGCAGGTCGAACTCCTTCGCCATCTGCTTGCCGAGCGTGGTCTGGTCGTCATGGAACGCGGGCAGACAGTGCAGGAACTTCACGTTCGGGTTGCCGGTGAGCGCCATCATCTGCGCGTTCACCTGATACCCGCGCAGCAGCGCAATCCGCTCCGCCCACTTCTCTTTGGCTTCGCCCATCGACACCCAGACGTCGGTATAGATAAAGTCCGCGCCCTTCACGCCCGCCGCCACGTCTTCCGTCAGGGTGATTTTCCCGCCGTGCTTCTCCGCCAGCGCGCTGCACTCCGCCACCAGGCTCTCTTCCGGCCAGCAGGCCTTCGGGGCCACCAGGCGCAGATCCAGCCCGGTCAGCGCCGCCGCTTCCAGCATCGAGTTGCCCATGTTGTTGCGCGCGTCGCCCGCGTAGACCAGCGTCATCTCGTTAAACGCCTTGCCCGGCAGGTGTTCCTGCATGGTCAGCAGGTCCGCCAGCAGCTGGGTCGGGTGGAACTCGTTGGTCAGCCCGTTCCACACCGGCACGCCCGCATACTGCGACAGCGTTTCGACCACTTCCTGGCCGTGACCGCGATACTGAATGCCGTCGTACATCCGCCCGAGCACGCGCGCGGTGTCCTTAATTGACTCTTTATGCCCAATCTGGCTGCCGCTCGGCCCTAAATACGTGACGCGTGCGCCCTGGTCAAATGCGGCAACTTCGAAAGAGCATCGTGTACGGGTCGAGTCTTTTTCGAAGATGAGCGCGATGTTCTTACCGGTAAGCTTCTGTACTTCCTTGCCATTTTTCTTATCAGCCTTGAGCTGTGCGGCAAGGGTCAGCAGAGAAGTGAACTGTGCAGGGGTAAAGTCGAGCAATTTCAGAAAGTGTTTCTTGTACAGATCAGACATTTTATCCTCACATGGCGAACGCCACTTATTGAATTAAAATTCACTTTATATGTGTAATTATTCATTTGCAACCCCGTTTCACAAATCTTTCCAACAAAGGTGGAGGCAAACCCGTCCGTGTGTGAAAATAGAAGTATGTGCCGCACTTTAAAGAGGATTGAGCCATGGCAAACCCGGAATTACTGGAAGAGCAACGCGAAGAGACGCGTCTGATTATTGAAGAACTGCTGGAAGACGGTAGCGATCCGGACGCGCTGTACACCATCGAGCACCATTTCTCTGCGGATGATTTCGACGCGCTGGAAAAAATG
>NZ_JADBQN010000063.1:916-1244 GCF_014895915.1 Enterobacter cloacae complex sp. P13B | reverse complement strand
TCGACGCGCTGGAAAAAATGGCCGTGGAAGCCTTCAAGCTGGGTTACGAAGTGACCGAGCCGGAAGAGCTGGAAGTGGAAGAGGGCGACACCGTCATCTGCTGCGACATCCTGAGCGAAGGCGCGCTGAAGGCGGAGCTGATCGACGCGCAGGTTGAACAGCTGATGAACCTGGCCGAGAAGTTTGAAGTGGAGTACGACGGCTGGGGAACCTACTTCGAAGATCCAAACGGTGAAGACGGCGAAGAAGGCGACGACGAAGATTACGTCGACGAAGACGACGACGGCGTGCGTCACTAAGTGATTCAGGCGGTGGCGCGCGCCACCGC
>NZ_JADBQN010000063.1:207-866 GCF_014895915.1 Enterobacter cloacae complex sp. P13B | reverse complement strand
CCCCGCAAGCATGGATTGATAAAGCCCGCGACCCGTCGAACCTGTCGCTGCTGCTCACCGACCACATGGTGTGCGAGCTCAAGGCCGCCCAGACCGCGCTGCTGCTGGTGCGTAAATACGTCGCCGACGAAAGCGGTGCCGACGCGCTGCTCGACTGGCTCAAACCCTACGAACAGTTCACCTTTCGCGACGGCCCGGAGCCGGACTTCATCGCCCTGCACAGGCAGATTGGCAAAAGCGTAATGCCCAAAACCGACGACCCGTGGGGCCAGGCGCTCATCGACAGCATGGTGCTGCTGATTAAAGAGGAGCTGCACCACTTCTGGCAGGTGCGCGAGGCGATGCTGGCGCGCGACATTCCGTACGTTAAAATCACCGCCAGCCGCTACGCCAAAGGGATGCTGAAGGAAGTGCGCACTCACGAACCGCTGACGCTGATCGACAAGCTCATCTGCGGCGCCTACATCGAAGCCCGCTCCTGCGAACGCTTCGCCGCGCTGGCCCCGTTTCTCGACGACGACCTGCAGAAGTTCTATCTCTCGCTGCTGCGCTCGGAAGCGCGACACTATCAGGACTATCTGACGCTGGCCCAGCAGGTAAGCGACGACGATATCTCACCGCGCATACAGCATTTTGGCGAAATTGAAGCCACACTTATC
>NZ_JADBQN010000063.1:0-166 GCF_014895915.1 Enterobacter cloacae complex sp. P13B | reverse complement strand
CGCTTCCACAGCGGCGTGCCGGTGTAAACCGGCATAACGCAAGGATAAGGATGCGAGATGAAAAAAACGTGGATCAGTACGGTCATTGTTGTTGTCGCGGCTGCCGCCGTGGCGTTCTGGGTCTTCTTCGACAGGCAGCGCGCTCCGGAAGCGCAAATTGATACCG
>NZ_JADBQN010000062.1:0-14113 GCF_014895915.1 Enterobacter cloacae complex sp. P13B | reverse complement strand
ATACATTCTTGAATAAATTTTCAACACAAATATTTTTCGCCTGCATCTAAAGCACTCATGACAGTTTCAACATAACTTTCATTCAAAAGACAAGAAGGATTCGATAATAAAGAATGTAGAAAAATCTATAAATTTGAATTAACTATTTTACACATTCTGCATTATTTTCGACCATAACACTTAAGAGCTTCTTATTGATTAGTGTTTAATACTTTTTTCACTTCAAATCTCTACTGATCTGTATCTAACTGTAATTATTTGTATAATGCCATTTCTATCACAGCAGACCTGATTAGCTATAGATGCTATTTATGATTTAGATCAATATCCCAAAGCTCGCATTAACTGATAGTTACTGCACGTTACGAATTAAGTGATTTATTCAAAATTTAACGTAACTCCGTTATTTTAATCAGGCGTAACCAGACGTTACATCAACAAGCCAGGATAGCCTGCCTTGCCCATTTTTACTTTTTAAATGATGAGTGTTTTACAAATGAAAGTTGTTAAAAATGCCGTTACTGCTTTTGTATTTGGTGTTATTTTCACTGGCTCTATGAACGTAACTCAAGCAGCTGATGTAAACATAAACCTTAACGATAACGTATTCAATTCAGGTACTTTTATTCAGGTTCAGGGCACTGACAAAACCGCTTATAATCTGGATAATATGAAAGCTGAAAATGTAAAACAAGACGGGCAGATCTATAACTTACAAGGCGATCGTGAGCGGATGCAAAACGAGATTGACACAAGTAATGGTAATATCAGCACTAACGCCAATAATATTTCCTCTCTTCAGACTTCTGTCTCTGGTGTCGATCATGAAGCTAAATTAGCAGGCGCTCTTGCTGACACCGCTAATAAAAAAGGTGATGCGGCGTTACAGGGCGTGCTGACTAACGGAACTGCAATTACTAATATTGAAACTGTTAACGCTGTCCAGGATAGCCGCCTTGCAACTGTTGAAGCTACTAACGGTATACAAGATGGCCGCCTGTTAGCTCTTGAGAATGCACCAAAACCAACTAACGGCGTTGATGGAAAAGACGGCGCTAAGGGTGAGAAAGGCGATACCGGCGCACAGGGCGTTGCCGGAATTAACGGACGTGACGGAGCGAATGGTAAAGACGGTAAAGACGGCAAAGATGGAAAAAATGGCGTGATGACCACTGTGACACGCACGCAGGTAGACACGACAACACAGGCTAAAGTCGCTACTAATAGTCAGGCGGTTACGGCCGAGGCTCAGGAGCTGCAGGCGACCAAACAGACATTACAGGCTCTGAATAACAACACTAACCAGCAATTTAAATCGCTGCGTGAGGAAGTCGATAATAACAAGAAAGAAGCAAACGCGGGTATCAGTGGCGCGATGGCGATGGCCGGTTTACCTCAGGTGCAAACAAATCAGCGCGTGATGTTCTCGGCTGGCGGTGCGACTTACAACGGTGAAAGCGCGTTAGCGGTTGGGGCGTCGGTTAACTTTAACGAACATATGGTTGGTAAAGTGAGCTTCTCTGATGACACAGCAAATAATATGGGGGCTTCAGTCGGCGTAGGGATTGGCTTTTAATAAATAACCAGTATGACAAAATACATCGTTATCTCTGTAATAGTGTACCTGATGCTTATTATCGTTGGCGCATGGTTAGGTATTATGTATCAGGCTTATTATATTTGCGGCTATTAAACCTTCTTCTATAGAATATATTTCACCAAAGGTATCATCGTAATGATAAAGTCACTCTTAGCGGTATTAATAGCTGGTGCTGCCATCCTGCTTTCTGCGTGTACTTCAACTGCTCAGCGCATGGCCGAATGTGAACGCCAGGGCATTAGCAAAGATACCTGCTACCTGGCTGAGCAAAATCGCCAGAATGCTTATAATGAAGCCGCACAAAATGCAGCATGGGCGAACGCGCGTGATGCCGCAGCGGGTACGGGTATCTGGGATAAAAAAGACGCGAAACAACATGCTCAGGCGGCCAAAGCGGTACACGCCTTTAAATGGGAAGGAATGAAGATCTCAATTAAAGGCGAGATCCTGGATGTCGATGGCGTATTGGGCGCGCTGGATGAAAATGAGCCTCAGGCAAAAGTTTATTCACAAGGGCTATACACCTTCATTTACTATCCTGCTAAAGGCAAATTAGCGGTGAGTAAAGAAGGAAAGTTCGAAGGCTACGCAACAAAGATTAAATAGAAACAGAGGCGACACCTGTCGCCTTTTTAATTTGCAGGCCTTAACGTATTACTCTAGCTGCCACGCCCCGGCATCAATAAGCGATGCGGTTCCCGTCCAGGCAAACATTGCCAGTTCGCGCGCCCCTTCATCAGGATAAATGCGGCTGCTCAGGCACGCCTCCCCTTCATTGATAAACACTTCCACTGACGAGCTGTCAACGAACAGGCGCAGGCTTAGCGTGTCGTTCAGGTTCAGCGCGACGCTTCGGGTACCGCACAGGCCATACTGCGGATAATAACGCTCCAGCACCAGGCGCTGCATCTGCGCATCAACGTAGAGACGGAATCCGTCGCCAAGACGAATGCCGTACTGCTCCGCGCTGCTGTTAGCACAGTCCCACTGCAGAATGACCTCCATCGCATCGCAGCTTTCCACCTGAACGATCTGCTGATTGTTGAGCGTGCTCACCGGCCAGGGGAACCACGCTCCCCGCAAGCTTTCCACTTCTCTGGCTGGCCGCATCTGCAGGCGGTTATCCGCGCTTAGCGTCAGTTCGCGCGGTAAAGATAGCATGCCAGCCCACCCGTCCTGCTGTTCCGGAAGGGGAGATTCCCACATGTCCAGCCAGCCGATAACGATGCGGCGGCCGTCAGGCGTCGGGAAGCTTTGGGGCGCATAGAAATCATGCCCGCTATCCATCTCCACAAACTCACCTTGACGCACGAAAGGTTGGCCGGGCTGCCACTCCCCCAGCAGGTAACCGCTCTGGAAAAGATTGCGATTTTTGAATCCCTCCGCAGCCAGCCCCTGAGGTGAAAACATCAGCACGCGTTTGCCGTTGAGAGTGAAAAAGTCCGGGCATTCCCACATATAACCCATCTCTTTTTCAGCCACCGCAAGCACGCCCATATCCTGCCATTCGCGCAGGTCGTCAGAACGGTAAACACGCACCTGGCCCGTCTCGCCATCCCGCGCGCCGACAACCATGTACCAGCGCTCCCCTTCCCGCCACACTTTTGGATCGCGAAAGTGATGCAGCCCAGGCGGCGTGTCAACGATCGTTCCTTGCCGCGTAAAATGGACGCCATCACGGCTGGTTGCCAGGCACTGCACCTGGTAAAGGTTAGCCTCGTCATCCGGATCGCCGTGGAATTTGTGGCCGGTATAAATCAGCGCCAGCGTATCGCCATCCACCACCGCCGAGCCGGAAAAACAGCCGTCCTTATCTTCTGGCCCTTCCGGTGCCAGTGCCACCGGGAGGTGTTCCCAGCGAACTAAATCCTTGCTGCGCGCATGGCCCCAGTGCATCGGTCCCCACTGGGTCGAGTACGGATGATGCTGGTAAAACGCGTGATACCAGCCGTCAAACCACACCAGACCATTCGGGTCGTTCATCCAGCCGGCACGCGCGGCGAGGTGGTAACGCGGATACCAGCGCAGGTTAAGATCGCCGCGTTTGGCCTGTAATGATTGTTCAGCTTTGGCAATGGAATGCATCATTTGTTTACTCTTTTCAGTCAGATAGTGGAGGGTTGCGGCATGAGCGGGTCAGAAGAAGACTTACCCGAGCGCAACAGGAAGATGGAGATGAGCGTGGTGCTGAACACTAACAGCCCCATAATGAGATAGGATTGGGCAAAGCCGTATTTCTCATAGCTGTAACCCGCCAGCGGCGACAGCACAGACGCAATCACCGAGCTTGTACAGGCAAAGCCCACCAGATAGAGCGTGGAAGAGAGCCGCTTATCAAAATGTAAGCTGTTGTATTTAAATACCGAGACCAGCAATACGGGCAGTTCTACCGCGTGCAGCAGCTTGGTAATGGAGATGAGCACCGGCCCCTCAACCAGACCAGATGCCACCATACGCATTGCCATCACCATTCCCGCGAATATCAGCCCGTTTTTCGCGCCGAGGCGGTTCACCAGCCACGGGGCGCAAAACATGCCCGCCGCCTCAAGGAAAACCTGGAAGGAGTTGAGATAGCCGTACATGGCGTTCCCTTCCTGCAACGTCGGGAACTGTGATGAGAAATAGACCGGGAACTGCTGATCGTAAACGCCGTAAATGCAGGTGCCGATAACGAAAAACACCAGCGCCCAGAAACGCGGCAGCGTCAGCAGGCGCAATGCGTCTTCCAGCGTCACCTTGCCACCGGACACCGCTTCCTGCATGGCGTGCGGTGCGGAAGAGACCCGCAGGCGCGCGAGCAAAACAAAAAACACCAGCCCCGCGCCGCTCGCGACAGCGAAATTCAGCTTCGGATTGATGTTAAACAGGAGCCCCGCAAAAAAGGTTGCCGCCGCCCAGCCAAGCGATCCCCACATTCTCGCCTTGCCGAACTCAAACTGGCTCTGACGGGCCACGCGTTCGGTATAGGATTCCAGCACCCCAATCCCACCGTTAAACGTCAGGCCAATAAAAATCCCGCCGAAAATACTGCCCAGCAACACGTTAATTTGCAGCAGATAGCCAAACAGCAAAAAGGCCGGCCCGGAAAGAATAAGCAGACTGGTCAGAAACCAGAGCAGGTTTTTGCGCAGGCCGAGTTTGTCCTGAATAAATCCATAGCAGATTTGAGCAAACAGTGCGGAGACGGAAAGCACGGCATAGATAACGCCCGTATCCCCCGCTTTTAACCCCACTTCCTGGTGGAGCCAGATAGAGAGCAACGAGCCGGAAGATGACCAGGTGACAAAAAAGAAAAACAGTAATGCGCTCAGTAAGGGATAGCTGTGAGAGTGATGCGTTTTCATCATGGCATTCTCGTGTTGGAGTAATGACTCAATGGTAACGTTAACATCCATGCTTTCTCATGCTGCCTGATGAAGATTTAAGATGTTAATCACGAAAGTTAACGTTAACACCAAGGAAGTGAGATCGCGATCATAAATTCATAACTGAGGTAAGCATGACCTAACTTGGTCATCAGCCTTCCTTTTACATCAGCGACTTAGTTGTATACCCTCTCACAGAGCATTAACGGAGTAAGAAAATGGCTTCCCTTAAGGACGTCGCAAAGCTGGCTAACGTATCGCTGATGACGGTTTCCCGCGCGCTTAACAGCCCGGAGCGCCTTAAACCGGAAACGCTGGCGCGCGTACAGTGGGCTATCGAGCAAACCAGCTACGTTCCCGATCTGTCCGCCAAGAAAATACGCGGCGCGAATGCTTCGCCTAAAACCATAGGCGTGCTGGCGCTCGATACGGTCACGACACCTTTTTCGGTGGAGATTACGCTGTCCATTGAAGAGACGGCCAGGATGCACGGCTGGAATAGCTTCGTCATGAATATGTTTGCTGACGACAATCCGGATGCCATTGTCGATCTTCTGCTCTCCCACCGGCCTGACGGGATTATCTACACCACGATGGGGTTACGTCAGGTTCCTCTTCCTGCCAAGCTGCTCACCCTCCCCTGCGTGCTGGCCAACTGTGAGAGTGTCGGTGAAAAGGTCGCCAGCTATATCCCGGATGATGAACAGGGGCAGTACGCCGCCGTCAGGGCATTACTCGCAGAAGGCTATCGGCAGCCCCTGTGTCTGCATTTACCTGTGGGCCATCTGGCCACAACCCGACGCCGTCAGGGGCTTGAACGCGCCTGCCGTGAAGCCGGAATCGACCCGGACAGCCTGGAGCATGAGTATATGGCGCACGGGGATGAGCATTATCGTGATATTCCGACCGCATTGCTGGCGCGTATCCGGAACGGCATCCCGCGGTTTGATTCCGTTATCTGCGGTAACGATCGTATCGCGTTTATGGTGTACCAGACGCTGCTGGCGCAAGGGCTTCGCATCCCTGAAGATGTCGCGGTTATCGGCTATGACAATATGGTGGGCATTGGCGAGCTGTTTTTGCCGCCTCTTTCAACGGTTCAGTTGCCCCACTACGAAATTGGTCGCCTGAGCGCCCTGCACATTATTAACGGTGAACAACACCGGGAAACGACGCGCGTTGAAAGTCCATTTTTAATGCGTGATTCCATTGCGCGCGCCATGTGACTACCGCTTTTTGTCGTTGATGGAAAAATAAGGGGGTATGAAGGCAGCATACCCCCTTCTTTTGTCAGCCAATGGCACGATTTGTCACACTCTTTTCTGTCATTTAACAACCCAAACAAACGCCGAATAAGTAATTGTTTCTATTACCAATAAAGTGCAATTATCTTTTTGAAAATGGTGATATTGCCTCTCCTGTGCTCCATGTCACAAAACAGTAAACAAATTAACCATTGAGCCCCGTGACAAAAGGCTCTATATTGGCGGCGTTTTTTTCAGGCCCCATCTGTTTTTTAACTTTTTATTCAATCGTGGCTCATAGCGAAGCGGCGGTTGTAGGAGTGATATGATGACGGATAAAGTCCGTATTGACACCGTAGATGCCCACAAAAGCAACGAAACCTATCTGGCCCGTCAGGCCGAGTTTGAATCTAACGTCAGGAGTTATCCGCGCAAACTGCCTTTAGCGATTACTAAAGCAGAGGGCGTGTGGATCACCGATGCAGATAATAAAGAATACCTTGACTGTTTAGCAGGCGCAGGGACCCTTGCGCTTGGCCATAACCATCCTGATGTGCTGAAAAGCATCCAAAATGTCATTACCAGCGGCTTGCCGTTACACACTCTGGATCTGACTACGCCTCTGAAAGACGCGTTTTCTGAATATCTGCTCTCTCTGCTGCCTGGTCAGGGCAAAGAGTACTGCCTGCAGTTCACCGGTCCATCCGGTGCCGACGCCGTTGAAGCGGCGCTGAAGCTGGCGAAAAAAGTGACCGGCCGTAGCGGTATCATCAGCTTCTCTGGCGGTTACCACGGCATGACCCACGGCGCACTGTCCGTGACCGGTAACCTGTCTCCGAAAGAAGCGGTTGACGGTATGATGCCAGAAGTGCAGTTCATGCCTTACCCGCACGAGTACCGCTGCCCGCTGGGTATCGGTGGTGAAGCGGGCGTGAAAGCGCTGACTTACTACTTCGACAACCTGATCAACGACGTTGAAAGCGGCGTGCGTAAACCTGCCGCGGTGATCCTGGAAGCCGTTCAGGGCGAAGGCGGCGTGAACCCGGCTCCGGCTGAGTGGTTGCAGCGCATTCGTAAAGTGACTCAGGAACACGGCATTCTGCTGATCCTCGACGAAGTTCAGGCTGGCTTTGCCCGTACCGGTAAATTCTTCGCCTTCGAACACGCGGGCATCGAGCCAGACATCATCGTGATGTCTAAAGCGGTTGGTGGCGGTCTGCCGCTGGCCGTGCTCGGTATCAAAAAGCAGTTCGACGCATGGGCGCCAGGCCACCACACCGGTACTTTCCGCGGCAACCAGCTGGCAATGGCAACCGGCCTGACGACGCTGAAAATCCTGAAAGACCAGAACATCGCGGGCAAAGTGGCTGCACAGGGCGAATGGCTGAAAGGCCAGCTGAAAGAGATGGCAAAACGTTATCCGGTCATCGGTCACGTGCGCGGTCTGGGCATGATGATCGGTATCGAGATCGTTAAGCCACACGAAGCTGCTGACCATATGGGCTGCTTCCCTGGC
The DNA here is from genome assembly GCF_014895915.1 of Enterobacter cloacae complex sp. P13B. NCBI lineage: Bacteria > Pseudomonadati > Pseudomonadota > Gammaproteobacteria > Enterobacterales > Enterobacteriaceae > Enterobacter > Enterobacter cloacae complex sp. P13B. The sequence continues at coordinate 6,388 of NZ_JADBQN010000062.1, read as the reverse complement.
GACGGCGAGCTGTCTGCGCTGATTCAGAAGAAGTGCTTTGAAGCCGGTCTGATTCTGGAGCGTGGTGGTCGTAACGGTATCGTTCTGCGCCTGCTGCCTTCCCTGCTGATCAGCGACGAAGAGCTGAAAATCTTCCTGGATAAATTCGAGCAGGCACTGCTTGCTGCGGGCGTTCGCCCGGCGTAACCGGAGTAGTTGATTACGATGTCAGATTCAAACCCAATTTTGTTCTCCTCTGCGCAGAGCATTGAAGCTTACCAGCAGGCGATTGAACAAAGCACTCAGGCTGTGATGCAGTGGCTGAAGCAGCCTGAGATGTACCAGGGCAAAACGGTCGCGGAGCTGCGCGACCGTATTAAGCTGGATTTCAACCCGAAAGGGCTGGGCAACGAAGCGGCGATTGAACGCGCCGTGGAATTCTTCCTGAAAGACAGCTTGTCCGTTCATCACCCGCAGTGTGTGGCGCACCTGCACTGCCCAAGCCTGGTGGTAAGCCAGGCGGCGGAAGTGCTGATCAACGCCACTAACCAGAGTATGGACTCCTGGGATCAAAGCCCGTCCGCAACCATTATTGAGATCAAACTGATCGAGTGGCTGCGTACCCGCGTGGGTTATCAGGCTGGCGACGCGGGTGTGTTCACCAGCGGCGGTACCCAGAGCAACCTGATGGGTCTGATGCTGGCGCGTGACGCATTCTTCGCGCGTCAGGGCCACTCCGTTCAGCAGGACGGTCTGGTGGGCGATCTGCGCAAAATTCGCGTGCTGTGCTCCGAAAACGCGCACTTCTCCGTGCAGAAAAACATGGCGCTGATGGGCCTGGGCTATCAGTCCGTAGTGCAGGTGAAAACCGACGAGTTCTCCCGCATGGATCTGACCGATCTGGCGGCGAAAATCGAGCAGTGCAACGCGAACGGGGAGCAGATTCTGGCCATCGTCGCGACGGCAGGTACTACCGATGCCGGTGCTATCGATCCACTGCGTGCCATTGCTGAACTGGCGGCGAAGCAGAACATCTGGGTACACGTTGATGCGGCCTGGGGCGGCGCGCTGCTGATGTCCGATCAGTATCGTCACTACCTGGACGGCATCGAGCTGGTGGATTCCGTCACCCTGGACTTCCACAAGCAGTTCTTCCAGACCATCAGCTGCGGCGCGTTCCTGCTAAAAGAAGCGCGTCACTATGAGCTTATGCGCTATCAGGCGGCCTACCTGAACTCTGAGTTCGACGAAGAAGCGGGCGTGCCTAACCTGGTGTCCAAATCTCTGCAGACCACCCGTCGTTTCGACGCGCTGAAGCTGTGGATGAGCCTGGAAGCGCTGGGTCAGGAGCAATACGCGGCGATCATCGATCACGGCGTAACGCTGGCGCAGCAGGTTGCAGCCTACGTGAAAGAGCAGCCTGCTCTGGAACTGGTTATGCAGCCACAGCTGGCAAGCGTGCTGTTCCGCTTCCGTGGCCAGGTGCAGATGGACGACGCGGGCATCGCCCTGCTGAACCAGAAAATTGGTGATGCGCTGCTGGAATCCGGCCGTGCAAACGTCGGTGTGACCGAGCATAACGGCATCACCTGCCTGAAGCTGACTCTGCTGAACCCAACCGTGACGCTGGAAGATATCAAAATCCTGCTGTCGCTGGTTGAGCGCACCGCGCAGGAAGTTCTCGCGAAGTAATACAAAACCCCTCTTCCGTCGGAAGAGGGGTTATCTTTATACGCCTGCCCACCACATTCTGATTTTCAATCCCCAGTAGCTCGTCCAGCCCGTTGTGGTACTGACTACTTTCCCCTTTGACACAATCACCAGCGTCGGCGTTACGCTCACCTGCCACTGTTGCGACACGGCGCCGTTTGCATCGTTAATCACCGGCATACTCAGGTTTTTCTTTTCAGCCCAGCGAGCGAGCTTTGCATCGTCACCGGAGCGCATGGCAATGCTCACGACGTTACCGCCCTCTTTTGCCAGCTTATCGACCGCAGGTGTCGTATAACGACAGATGCTACACCAGGTTGCCCAGACGTAAATCAGCAGGGGGCGCTCCTTGCTGAGCGCCGCGATATCGTGAATGTTACCGTCGATACTCTGCATAGGCGTTGCGCTAAAGCTGGCGGGTAATGACGGCTTTCGGTATTGATCCACGCCCCACATGACCGCCAGCGTAAGCAGAATGAGTATGATCCCTTCCCGTGCCCAGCGGCGCAGGCGACTCAATTTACGGTTATCCATTATGACCTCTCGATTTAACGGAGGTCATCTTAGCGGGCTATTCGGCGTCATGCTGTAAAGAAGTGTCGCGTCACTTTATTCCGGGGTATAGCCGTAGTTGTAATGGCTATAACCCGAGTGGTAATAGAACGCAGCGGATTTCACAATATCATTGAGAATCGCGCCTTCAACCTGGACGCCCATCTGCTGCAGACGCTTCCGGCAGTTTTCGATCTCTTTGACGCTGGTTTTACCGAAACGGGCAACCAGCAACGTGGTTGCCGCGGCTCTGGCGACGAGTAGCGCATCAGTCACGGCCAGCACCGGTGGCGTGTCGACAATCACGATGTCGTACTCTTTGTCTATTCGCGACATTACCGTCTGGAAGCGCTCATTCATAAGCAGCTCGACAGGATGTGAAGGCTGAGATCCACAGGTCAAGACATCAAAGCCACCTTTCTCGAAGCGTTGAATCGCATCCTGCCACTCTATGCTTCCCCCCAGCACGCTGGACAACCCATGCTGGTTGTTCAGTTTGAAAATATTGTGAACATATCCCTTGCGCATGTCCGCATCAATAAACAGTACCCGTTGACCTGCCTGAGCGGCAATCGACGCCAGCGAGGTGCTCACCAAAGTCTTTCCGCAGTCCTGCGAAGGACCAGAAATCACCACTATCCGATTAACGGCATTCATCATGGTAAAATGCAGACTGGTGCGTAACCCGCGCACCGCCTCGACAAATATATCCGCCGGTCGGTCAACGGGCAGGAAAGGTACGTTTGACGTCCTGTGCTTCCAGTGGGAAGCAAACAGCGTCCTCTTGCGCAAATGCGTTTTTTTCCATAGCCACACTGAACGCGGGAGCGTAGCCAGAAGAGGCATTCCCTGCGCTTCCAGCTGTTCAGACGAGGTGATGCCCCGTTTAAACGCAGAGCGCACCAACACCGTCCCTGCAGAGAGCATCAATCCCACCAGCATACCGAGCACAATGATAATCACTTTGTGCGGTTTGACGGGTCCAGGCTGCGTTACTGCAGGGTCAATGATCCGCACGTTTCCGATGGTGCTGGAGCGCGAGATATTCAGCTCCTGCTGACGCGTCAGCAGCTGCAGGTAGATGGTGCGCCCGGACTCAACGTCACGGCTTAAACGCAAAATTTCCTGCTGGGTAGAAGGCATGGATGAGACGCGGTTATTCAGGCGCGTACGTTCCTGCTTTAGGGTCTGTTTTTTATCACGTAAGGCGCGGTAGGTTGGGTGATCCTTTTTGAAAAGCTGAGAAACTTCTGCTTCGCGGAACGTCAGCTCGTTAAGCTGATTTTCCACATTAACAACCTGATCGAGAACCGTCTTCGCCTCAAGGGATAGATCGACAGAATCGCGCTGCTCTCTGTAGGCGTTCAGTCGTGCTTCGGCTTCATCCAGTTCGCGCCTGATTTTAGGTAATTGGTCCTGTAAAAACGTCAGGCTGCGGGTATCTTTAGCTTCCTGGCGCGCAATATTCTGGCTGAGATAATTTTCAGCAATGGTGTTGAGCACCACGGCGATCTTGTCAGGGTCCTCGCCCGTCAGCGTTAAGCTGATAATTCCGCTCTGCTTCGCCGACTCAGAAACAATGAGTCGGCGCTGAAGGGTGTTTATTGCTTCAAGCTTTGTGACGGTTTTGAGGGCAAACCGGGTGCCTGGTGCCGCACTGAGCGAGGTGACAAGCAGCGTTACTCCGTCTTTAACCAGCGTTTTCCCAACAACGCCATCAGCCTCAAGCGTTTTTCCTTCGAGGTGATACCGGCCCTGCTCCTGCACGGTCAGTAAAAGTTCCTGTGGCTTGTCTTCCAGAAGAGGAAGGGTAAGCGCACCAATTGTCAGTTCACCGGCTTTACGCCCTCGTTCCAGCAGCGGCCCAATGACGGGCAGCATGCGCCGTTTGACGCTGTACGTTAGCCCCAGCTTGTCAACGGTCTCTCCCAGAATCATCCGCGACTTGAGCAGCAAGAGTTCGGGCGCAACATCAGGTGAAAGATCGGTACCAAACTGGCTTAAGCTTTTGAGCAACGAGTTGTCCTGCTTCGCTTCTATCTGCACAAGGGCATCAGCCTGATAGATCGGTGTGACGCTATACGCATAGATCCCGGCGCATACGGTGAACAGGAGCGTGATGCACGCTATCATTACCCGATGATCAAACATCTCAGCCAACAGCTGAATGAGATCAATTTCATTATCATGCGGTGTCGCAGCACCAAATTTGTCTGATTTATGAGACGACATTACTGCTTCATTCCTTGTTGACGCAAACGACGAGCCCATTCCTGACTGGCTTTTCCTAACTGCTCGAAAACATATTCGAAGGCTTCCCGGCTTTTGCGATACGGGTCGGGAATGTCCTTTGTTTCCAGCCACTGACCAAACAACAGCGATTTCCCCCGATTCTCCGGCGCCACTGAGGCAATAAAACGGAGATGCTCTGGCTCCATCACCAGAATCAAATCGGATTTTTGTAACAGAAAACGTGTGACCTTACGCGCCACGTGACCTTCCAGCGAAACGCCATGACATAAGGCGACTGCCTTTGCAGTCGCATCCGCCGGGCGTCCTTCAAGCCCGAAAATGCCTGCCGAGGTCACCTGCGCGTCGGGTAGCTGCTGGCGCAACAGCCGCTCACCAATCGGTGAACGGCAAATATTGCCGGTGCAAACCACGAGAATTGAATTGAACATTATTGCGGCCACGACCTGATGTAACGGACGGTTTCGGTCAGGTCATGTACGCCACTGATGGTGGGTACCAGCTGGGCGATCACACGATTCCAGCGTGAAAGCGGTGCCGTCGTGACATAGACAATGTCGTACGGTTCCAGCTCGAATTCTGTGCTCAGCACCATGGCTGAGGCATCTTCCGCATTGAGTTGATAGATGTTGGCGATTTTGTCTTTCTCGCCTTTCCGTGAAACCGGGCGAATAACAAAAATCCCGGTTGCATCGGCCATATTCTGGTTCAGCCCGCCTGCATTCCCCAGGGCTTCAGCCAGCGTCATGCCGCTACGATCCATCTTAAGGGTGCTCTGTTTAACCACCTCGCCCATCACAAACACTTTCAGCGCGTCGTTCCGGGGAACAAACAGGATATCGCCAGGATAAAGCAGCTTATTTTGGGTTAAATCGCCATGTTGCATCAGAGCATAGAGTGAAAGGCGCGAGTCCTGGCCATCATGCGTGAGCACGACGTTACGCCAGTCGGCATCCGCAGAGAGACCGCCCGCAGCGTTCACCGCATCCATTACCGTCAATGGAATATTGGTTATTGGCTGCTGGCCCGATTTCTCAACCTCTCCGGTGATATAGGCTTTTTGAGAACGGAAGGAGGCAACGCTGACGTCCACCTGAGGGCTCTCAATGACCTCATCCAGCCGCGCGGTGATCTCCTCACGTACCTGCGAAACCGTTTTGCCCGCCACTTTCAGCTTGCCGACGTAGGGGTAGAAAAGCGTACCATCGGCGTTAACCCAGTTACCCGCGTCGCTCGCGCTACGGTACTGCCCTGCGGGCGTCGTGAGTTCAGGGTGATCCCAGACGGTGACCGTCAAAATGTCCCCTGAGCCAATGCGGTATTCCCAGTTTTTGAGCTGCTCATCCAGAGTAGGATTTGCCTGAGATTTAGAAACGGGTGGGCGCAGTTTTTCAATCAATCCAGGGGTTAAAGGAAAAACCTCCACGCGTTTGTCCAGCGGATCGTTAATTTCCTCATCGGTAGTGACTTTTTTCCCGGAAAGACTTAAGTTCTGGCCTGGTGAAAATACACATCCTGTTAGCTGGCTGAGCGTCAGAAAGGACAGTAAAAGAGCAGTTGTATATTTCATTTATATAAAATGTTGATTTATCGTTGCGCTGGGTAGTTAACTTGCAAAAAAAGCAATCAAGTCATTGAAATATAGTTATTTATTATTTCCCCGTGATACTGTAAAACACACGTTCGCTGTTGTTTAAAAAGTTAAAAAACAGCGCACAATTGCGCAAGAAAACGGAGAGTAATAATACTTTATGCGCCGCGATATTAAATGTTATCCCTTGCAAAAGCATTCGCTTAACGGTGCTATTTTGACGTATAAACTTATTTTCAGAATAGATTAATAAAATAATAAAAATAACAAATATTCCGCACAATCACCATTCACCGCAATGATGAG
>NZ_JADBQN010000061.1:0-335 GCF_014895915.1 Enterobacter cloacae complex sp. P13B | reverse complement strand
GATCAGGCGGGCAACGTCGGTGCCACTACCACCCAGACCGTGACGGTGGATACCCAGGCGCCGCAGTACGGCATCACCATCGACAGCATCAGCGATGATACCGGGCAGTCCGGGAGTGATTTCATCACTATGGACACCACCCTGACCATCAACGGCTCGCTGGGCAGCGCGCTGGCGAGCGACGAACGGGTGCAGATCAGCCTCGACGGCGGAAACACCTGGATTGATGCCACGGTCACCAACCAGCGCTGGAGCTACACCGATACCCGCGTTCTGCCTGACGGAGACTACACCTGGCAGGTGCGGATTATCGACCAGGCGGGCAACGTCGGCTC
>NZ_JADBQN010000060.1:0-3372 GCF_014895915.1 Enterobacter cloacae complex sp. P13B | reverse complement strand
CTCAGCCCACCGGGAGAGGGTTAAGGTGAGGGGGGAAATTACTCCCCCTGCTCCCGCGCAATAGCACGATAACCGATATCCTGACGGCTGAAGCTGCCGTTCCAGTGAATATCCGCCATCAGCGCATAGGCGCGTTTCTGCGCTTCTGCCACGGTCTGGCCCAGCGCGGTCGCACACAGCACGCGGCCGCCGTTGGTGAGCACGCGGTCGTCGTCAGCCAGCTTCGTACCAGCGTGGAACACCTTCGCGCCGTCAATCTCTTCCAGCGGCAGGCCGTGGATCTCATCACCGGTGCTGTAGTTCCCTGGATAGCCACCCGCAGCAATCACCACGCCCAGAGATGCTCGCTCGTCCCACTCTGAGGTTTTCTCGTCCAGCTTGCCTTCGCAGGCCGCCAGACACAGATCCACCAGGTCGGATTTCATGCGCAGCATGATCGGCTGGGTTTCCGGATCGCCAAAGCGGCAGTTGAATTCGATCACCTTCGGGTTGCCCTGCTTGTCGATCATCAGACCTGCGTAAAGGAAACCGGTGTAGGTATTGCCTTCTGCTGCCATGCCCTTCACGGTAGGCCAGATGATGCGATCCATTGTGCGCTGGTGGACTTCGTCAGTCACGACCGGAGCAGGGGAGTAAGCGCCCATCCCGCCGGTATTAGGGCCCGTGTCGCCATTGCCCACACGCTTGTGATCCTGGCTGGTGGCCATCGGCAGAACGTGCTCGCCGTCGACCATGACGATAAAGCTCGCCTCTTCACCGTCGAGGAACTCTTCAATCACGATGCGGTGGCCCGCATCGCCAAAGGCGTTACCTGCCAGCATGTCCTGAACCGCGGCTTCGGCTTCGTCGAGCGTCATCGCGACGATAACGCCTTTCCCGGCGGCCAGACCGTCGGCTTTGATGACAATCGGCGCGCCTTTTTCACGCAGGTAAGCCAGCGCGGGCTCGACGTCGGTGAAGTTCTGATACTCCGCCGTCGGAATGTTATGACGCGCAAGGAAATCTTTGGTGAAGGCTTTGGAGCCTTCCAGCTGTGCGGCACCTTCCGTTGGGCCGAAGATTTTCAGGCCCGCAGCGCGGAAGGCGTCAACCACGCCAATTACCAGCGGCGCTTCCGGGCCGACGATGGTCAGGTCGATGTTCTCGGTCTGGGCAAAGCTCAGCAGCGCCGGGATATCGGTCACGCCGATAGCCACGTTCTGCAGCGCGGGTTCCAGTGCGGTACCGGCGTTACCCGGTGCCACGAAGACGGTTTTAACCTGCGGAGACTGCGCCGCTTTCCACGCCAGAGCGTGCTCGCGCCCGCCGTTACCAATCACTAATACTTTCATTTTCTGCTCCGGGAATTAATGGCGGAAGTGGCGCATGTCGGTGAAGATCATGGCGATGCCGTGTTCGTCGGCAGCGGCAATCACCTCGTCGTCGCGGATAGAGCCGCCAGGCTGGATCACACAGGTGATGCCCACCGCAGCCGCAGCATCGATACCGTCACGGAACGGGAAGAAGGCGTCAGAGGCCATGGCGGAGCCTTTCACTTCCAGGCCTTCGTCACCTGCTTTAATACCCGCGATTTTCGCAGAGTAAACGCGGCTCATCTGGCCTGCGCCTATCCCGATGGTCATGTTCTCTTTGGCATAGACGATGGCGTTAGACTTCACGAACTTCGCCACTTTCCAGCAGAACAGCGCGTCGCGCAGCTCCTGTTCGGTCGGCTGTCGTTTGGTCACCACGCGCAGGTCGGCTTCTGTCACCATACCCAAATCGCGATCCTGAACCAGCAGACCGCCGTTCACGCGCTTGAAGTCCAGGCCCGGCACGCGCTCCGCCCACTGGCCGCAAACCAGCACGCGCACATTCTGTTTTGCCGCAGTGATTTTCAGCGCTTCTTCGGACGCGGACGGCGCGATGATCACTTCGACAAACTGGCGGGAGATGATGGCCTGCGCGGTTTCGGCATCCAGCTCGCGGTTGAAGGCGATAATGCCGCCAAACGCGGAGGTCGGGTCGGTTTTGTAGGCGCGATCGTAGGCATCGAGAATAGAGGTGCTTACCGCAACGCCGCACGGGTTGGCGTGCTTGACGATAACGCAGGCTGGCTCGCTGAACTCTTTCACGCATTCCAGCGCGGCGTCGGTGTCGGCAATGTTGTTATAGGAAAGGGCTTTGCCCTGAACCTGCTGGGCGGTCGCAACGGAGGCTTCCTTTACCTCTTCTTCTATATAGAAGGCAGCCTGCTGGTGGCTGTTCTCGCCGTAACGCATATCCTGCTTCTTAATGAAGTTCAGGTTCAGGGTGCGCGGGAAGCGGCCAGAAGGATCTTTGCTTTCACCGTGGTAGGCAGGAACCAGGCTACCGAAGTAGTTGGCAATCATGCTGTCGTACGCGGCGGTGTGTTCGAACGCCTTAATCGCAAGGTCGAAGCGGGTTTCGAGAGTGAGGGAGCCGTCGTTAGCATCCATCTCATTAATAATGGCGCTGTAGTCGCTGCTCTTCACCACGATGGCCACATCTTTATGGTTCTTCGCCGCGGAGCGCACCATGGTTGGACCGCCGATATCAATATTCTCAACCGCATCTTCCAGAGAGCAGCCTTCGCGGGCGACGGTCTGGGCAAATGGGTAGAGGTTAACAACAACCATATCGATAGGCGCGATATCATGCTGTTCCATAATGCCGTCGTCCTGACCGCGACGGCCCAGAATGCCGCCGTGCACTTTCGGATGCAGGGTTTTGACGCGTCCATCCATCATTTCCGGGAAACCGGTGTAGTCGGACACTTCGGTTACCGGCAGACCTTTATCTGCTAACAGGCGAGCGGTACCGCCTGTAGAAAGCAGCTCTACACCGCGTGCGGAAAGTGCCTGAGCGAATTCGACGATACCGGCTTTATCAGAAACACTGAGCAGAGCGCGGCGGACTGGACGACGTTGTTGCATGGTAAATCCCCTGGATTTCACGATTACAGAGAGCGTTAGATGAATTTTCCAGCGAAAAACTCATCTAACACACCTGACGAGGCCTCCTTGTTAAGCGCGAGCATTTTAACGAAAACGTTTGCGCAACGCTCGCATATTTTCACTTTTTCGAAGCGCTGTGGATAACTCTGTGTGTAAAAGGGTATAAGGAGGGGTTTTGCTGGGGAATGCAGCAGTCAGTCATTTTTCTGTCATTTAGCGGTTGCGGCCTGCGTAGAACTCCCTATAATGCGCCTCCATCGACACGGCGGATGTGAATCACTTCACAGTTAACCCGGTCGGTTGAAGAGAAAAAATCCTGAAATAACGGGTTGACTCTGAAAGAGGAAAGCGTAATATACGCCACCTCGCAACGGTGAGCTGAAAGCCGCGTTGCAACTGCTCTTTAACAATTTAT
>NZ_JADBQN010000006.1:0-154891 GCF_014895915.1 Enterobacter cloacae complex sp. P13B | reverse complement strand
GCCCTTCCCGCCCTGTCAGCAGGCGAAAGGCCCAGTAGAGCAGCCAGAGCGACAGATAGCCTGCTACCGCACCGAACAACGCGTCCTGCAACGGCAATCTGTGGTCAAATGCATGGAGTAAGAGACCTGCCCACAACAGCGGCTGGGTCAGGCAGTCCGGGAGAAGCTGATACTGCCAGTCGATCATCGCCAGTGGCAGTAAAAACAGCGCGAGTAACCACAGCGAAAACAACCCCTGAACGTCCGGCATGCACCAGGCCGTAACGCCAAAAAACAGCGCCGAGAAAAGTTCGATCAAAAATAACCGCAGCGGGATGGTCGTGCCGCACTGGTGGCAGCGTCCCCGTAATAACAGCCAGCTGACCAGGGGGATATTTTCCCATGCAGCAAGCGTGTGCTGGCACACCGGACAGTGCGAGGCAGGAAAGAGCAGATTGCCGCTTCCCTCTTCATCCATCACGATCCCCGGCAGGCGCTCGGCAACAACGCCAAGAAAACTGCCCATAATCCCGCCCAGGATCGCACTCATTATCGGAAAACTAACCGGGCAGGCCTCCCTGATCAGCGAGAAGGTATTCATGCGTTTTTTGCCCAGGTGAGCTGCACCTGCGCTTTTACATCGCTGAGATGGTCAACCGGCGTAAGGTTTATTTTTTGCAATCTGACGCCGGAGGTTTGATTAATTTCGCGCAGCCAGTTTTTTAATTCATAAACATTTACCCGATTAACCACGAACGATAAAGTTTGTCCCTCCTGGCGCACGTCCGTCAGCGACAGGTTAATTTCATTGGCGCTTTTCTCGACCACCGTGCGTGGATTATCCGTTTTGACTAACTGAACCTGAAGATGATTTTTATCAATTTCATTGCGCATCCAGTTAAGCGTCTCTTTTTGTCTTTTAAGCGTCGATTTACTATTTTGAATCATATTATCCAAAGGGATGACTCCTGCGTAATACACCGCAGCCCCAAGCAGGGCAACGATGCAGAGTTTTAAAATAACTTTCTCCCGGGCGCTGTAGTTCTGGTAGCGTGATTTCAGCTGCGCGATTCGCTCTTTCATTTATGTTTCCCTGCGATCATGGCGGTATAGGGTTCGGTGGTTGAAACAGGCTGTAAGGTAAAATCGAAATTCTCACGGGTCTGGTTAACAAACGCCTGCAACGCGGGCTGGTTTTGCGCGCTGACGCTCAGCGTCAGCGTGTTTTGCTGCGCATCGTATTCCAGCAGATCGATTTCCATCGCAGGCACTGACTGCCGGGCGGCCGCCAGCTCGTCCAGCTGAAGGAAGATCCCCTTACTCTGTTTTTTGACGTTCTGACCAAAGTGATATTTGATATTGGTCTGGTGACGCATGCTGGGGAAATGGTGCTTATACACCTGGAGGATCTCCTCCTGTATCTGGTTTTCCTGCTGCACCAGCATCCAGGCCATCGCAACGCGCGGCCCCAGCAGCAGGCCAACGGACAGCAGGCCCGCAATCGCCACTGCGGCTTTCATGCTTTTCGCGACGCGCCCGTTACCGGCCTTAAGGCTGAATTCACCGTGAAGCAGATTCACGCGACAGGCCTGCCACTGCGGCTGGATCAGCACCAACGGATGCTGCCAGGGCTGGGCGATGTCGACGTCCACACCAGCAGGCGCTTCGCCGTAACAGCACACCTCCCCCTCTCCGGCCTTCTGCATCAGAAGCGGCAGCAGGCTCGCTTCCATTTCGCTGGCAACATGCGGTGATAAACGTAGCCAGTAGCCGTCGTCCTGAGCGACAAGAGTACTTCCGCCAGCCGTCACGGGCAGCAGCCAGGCATCCGGCAGCACCTGGATCACTTTTAACCCCGCCTCCTGACAGCGGCTTAACCACCCGCGCAGCAGATCGGCGTCTATCGCCACCGCATCAACCTCAGCGCCTTTTTTGTTCAGCACCGTCCAGTGGAGATTATCCACCTCGCCAATCAGCGTCTCTTCCGCCATCCAGGAGAATGCCGTCGCCTGAGAGGCGACTTTCTTCGGCAGCGTAAAATGGCGGAAGATCATGCTGCTGGCGGGCAGCAGCAGACAAACACGGGCCGCCAGTGGGTGGTCCGCCAGCGCGTCCAGGCTCTCCAGCGTCTCAACCTGCTGGCTGCCGGAGACACACCCCATTATTTTCCCGCCCTCGCGGTTATCGGGACGAACAAAAAGTACCTGTTTCATAGCGATCTACTTTTCTTATTCAATCATTCGGTAACGACGTTGCCACGTCACGATCTCACCGGCCTCGTTATTGACCTGAAGCTGGCTAACCACGCGAAGCGTTAATTCATCGGTATTGCCGGTATAGTTCACGCGGAAATACCGGCTGCTGATGGAGAGAAGCTCAGCCACCTGCGGGAGATCGTCTTTCAACTGCGGGAAGGTCTGCTCCAGCGCTTTGCTGAAGGTTTCCATATTTTCCCAGCCGGTTTCTGGACGCGAATCAATCAGGCGAACGGCATCATCTTCCGTTAATTTTCCGGGGAACAGGGCGGCCAGTAAGGCGGCCTGTTCCGGTTTCAGGGTGTTCACATCCACCTTGCTGGCAGAGTCCGGCAGCGCGCAGAGTAGCTTGCTCACCTTCGGGTATGCCGCTACCGGGAACGCGGGCAGCTGTTTGATCTCCGCAATGGTGCGCATCATCTGGTTCGCGGGCTGTCGGGCGGGCAAGACGCCCGCCCAGGCATCGCTCTCTGCACCGTCTTTGGCCGTCGTCGCGTCGCCATCGAGATAGTCCACCAGCTGTTGATACACCTCTTCTGCCGTAGTGTGGCTGATGCCGCTTTCCGTCAGGATCTGTTCAACAATCTGCTCGTTGCGCGGTTTTTCCGGCACGGCGGGCGCGTTTTGCCCCTGTGGTATTTTCTCTGCGGCCAGCAGGTTATTAACGTTAAAGCAGTCCTGCGCGTCTTCCACCTGGCTGACCACCGTGTAATCTTCGCCCCGCGTCTCCAGCGGCTGGTGCCAGTCGCCGTCAAGGTTCAGAGCCTTGTTTTCACCGGTGGCGTCGATCTGCAGGCGATCTTTCACCACCTTCTCCTGCGCCTGCATCGCCCAGCGCAACTGCTGCTGGCTGACCTGATAATGGGTTTTCTGCAGATTGCGACAGAACTGCTGGCTAATTTTGGCGGCCAGCGCCGACATCATGACCAGCAGGATCAGCACCACCAGCAGCGCTACCCCTTTCTGTTTACGTAATGCACTCATGATTTTGCTTCCGGTGCCGGCAGCGGCGCAGGCGCGGTCTCTGGCGCAGCGGCGGGCGCTGGCGCCGCCGCTTCAGGCATATCGCCCGGGGTCGTAAAGACCCAGCGCCAGGTATCGCCGTTTTCCATGGTCAGCGTCAGCTCCACGCCGTCCGGCAGATGCGCCGGGTCGCTCCAGCTTTTCTGCCAGCCCTGACGGTAAAAACGCCACTGCAGCGATTTCACCTCACTGACAATCGGCACTTCATCGGGCTTCGCGTCCACCGGGCCATCAATCATCGGCCAGACGTCGCGATACAGATACCCCTCTTCCAGGCGCCAGCGCACACGCTCCAGCTGGATCGTTCCGCTCACGCCATTCAGCGTGGTCAGCTCAAGCGCATCATCCACCTGACGAAACAGATCCGGCTCGTTACGCGGGGCGCGCGCCTGCAGCTGGTAGAAATCGCGCTCCATCAGATTCCAGGCCCGCTGCAGCTGATTGAGCTTCGCGGCGCTGGCGTCGGTTGCCGAACTGGTGCGCATTGCGCCGTCCAGAATTTGCCAGGCCAGGGTGCTGATCACCGCGAAAATGGTCAGGGCAATCATGATCTCCAGCAGCGTAAACCCGCGCTGGCGTCGCGTTTTTTTCACTTGCTCTCTCCCGGCGGAACGATCTGCAAAGCGATAACCGGCTGGCTGTCGTCCCCTTCCGCGTAGACGCGAATGGCGTTCGCCCAGCCGTTGTCGGCGGTTTTCACCCGCTGCTTGCGCCAGTTCCAACTGCGCCCGCCCATGATTTCCGTCCCCTGCGCCTCGGCGTCCGGGAAGTCGGTTTTCGTGAGCTGCGCTTCCGCCAGCTGATTTTCCGCCACCCAGCTGGCCTGCAGCGTGTCGGCCAGGCCGCGAGTGAAACGCACGTTCAGGGAGACCGAATTCATCAGCGCCAGCGCGGCGGTGGAGAAGATCACCAGCGCGACCATCACCTCCAGCAGCGTCATCCCCTTTTGCTTTTTGCCGTTAGCCATCGTTCTCTACCGATACAGGCGCAGCGCCTTGCGACACCACGCGGAAATGGTGCTGTTTGTCATAGCTTTGCAGCGTCAGCGTAAAGCGGCTGATTTCGCCGTCCGGTAAAAAAAGCACCTGCGGATCGGCGCTTACCGTGGCGGCAAGACGCTGGGGCGAGAGCGAAACGTGCATCTCTTCCGGGAAATCGCCTTTGGTGGTAATACGCCCGGCGGATAACGGCACCCAGTGACGTTCGCCGTTTTTATCCTCGAGCGTCACCAGCTGATAATTATCCGTCGTGATGACCAGCCCGACGATATTTCCGTCCATCACCGCATGGTCTGAACCATAATCAACGAGGGCTTTTAATTGCTGGCCAAATATATCCGCACCGCTGCGTGAGGGTATGGTTGACACCACCATCATGGCGCAGCTGGCAAATATCACCAGCGCCAGAATAATTTCCAGCAACGTAAAGCCGCGTTGTTTATTCATTATTTCTCTTTCTTATCCAGAGACCAGTTCGTAATATCATCGGCGGTATTGGCTTCACCGTCCGGACCGGCGGAGAAGACGTCCACCGCGCCGTGTTCGCCCGGGCTAACCAGAATATAATCTCCGCCCCACGGGTCCTGCGGCAGGCGACGGATATAGCCATCAGCGCGGTAGCCGTTCGGGATTGGCGCGATTTCAGGCTTGGTGACCAGCGCCTGTAAACTTTGCTCGGTTGTCGGGTAGCGGTGGTTATCCAGCTTATACATATCCAGCGAACCTTCGAGCGCGACAATATCGCTGGTTGCTTTTTGCGTATCTGCTTTTTCTTTATTGCCCATTAAGTTTGGCACTACCATGCTCGCCAGTACGCCGAGAATAACAATGACCACCATTAATTCGAGCAAGGTGAAACCCGCCTGACGCGCCAGGTTTTTACGTTTTAAAGCCATGATTTAACCTACCATATTATTAAGTTGCAGAAGCGGTTGTAATATTGACAGCACGATGAATAAAACAATCGTCGCCATGGATACCACCAGCGCCGGTTCAAATACCGACAGCGTTAATGTAATTCGATGCTGCAATGCCGATTCCTGGTTCTCCGCCGCGCGGTCCATTAAATTGCCTAATTCCCCGCTCTCTTCGCCGGAGGCAATCATATACAGCATGGTTGGCGGGAATAATTTCGCCTGTTCCAGCGCGGCATAGAGCGATGCCCCCTGGCGCACGGTATCCGCCGCCTGCTCCAGCACCTGCCGGGCATAGAGGTTTTCGATACCGTCCATCGCGATATACATCCCCTCCAGCAGCGGCACGCTGCTGGCCTGAAGAATGCTCAGGGTACGGATGTAGCGGGCGCTGTTGATGGCGCACACCAGCTTTTTGATCGGCGATCCGTTCACCAGCCAGCTGTGCCAGCGAAAACGGTTTTTGGCGTTTCTCAGCCAGGTCTTAAAGCCGACAAACCCGCCGCCGAGGATCCCCACGATGTAGATCCCATACGCCTGCAGAAAATCACTCACCGCAATCAGCGTGCGGGTGGTGATCGGCAGCTGCTGCTTCATGTGGGTGAACTGCTCGATCACCTGCGGCACCACCGCCACCAGCAGAATGCTGATGACCGCGATGGCGACCACGGTCAGGGTAATCGGGTAGACCATCGCCTGCGTCAGCTTGCTTTTCATCTTCTGGCGCTGCTCGTTGTACTCCGCCAGCTTCTCCAGCACGTCGCCCAGGTGGCCGGTTTTTTCGCCGGCCATCACCAGGGTGCAGTAGAGCTTGTCGAAGGTGCGCGGGAACTGGCTAAACGCGTCGAACAGCGTGTGGCCTTCCACTACTTTCTCGCGGATCTCCACCACCATCGCCGCCAGCTTTTTGTCCTCCGTCTGCTTCGAGATAGCCTTCAGGGCGCTCTCCAGCGGCAGCGCGGCGTTGACCAGCGTCGAAAGCTGGCGGGTAAACATCGACAGCACCGGCGTGGAGAGCTTTGCGCCGGTTTTCGCTTTACCGGACGCCGCCGCCTCGCGGGTTTCGTTGATGCTGACGGGCATCAGCTTTTGCTCGCGAAGCCACTGGCGAACCTGCTTTTGCCCCTCGGCCTGCAGCGTGCCGCGCTGGGTTTTCCCCGCGCCGTCCGTTGCGGTCCAGGCGTAGAAGGCCATTACGCATCCCCCCCACGCTCGGCGGTGACGCGCATCACCTCTTCCAGCGAGGTCACGCCGCTAATCACCTTCAGCAGCCCGTTTTCACGCAGGCTGTAAGCCTGCTTAAAGAGCTGCGTCTCGATGGACATTTCGTCCTTATCTTCATGAATGGCGCGGCGCATGGTGCTGTCCACCACCAGGAACTCATGAATACCGGCCCGGCCCTGATAGCCGCTCTGGCGGCAGTGTTCACAGCCCACCGCGCGGTAGATTGCTTTTGGCGGCGCGTCCATAAAGCTGAACAGCGCTTTTTCATTGGCATCCAGCGGACTGGTGGTCCGGCAGTGCGTACACAGCCGACGCACCAGACGCTGGGCAATGACGCCGAGCAACGATGAACCGATTAAAAAGGATTCCAGCCCCATATCCCGCAGGCGGGTTATCGCCCCTGCGGCGCTGTTGGTGTGCAGCGTAGACATGACCAGGTGACCGGTAAGCGACGCCTGCACCGCAATTTGCGCGGTCTCACCGTCACGAATTTCCCCGATCATCACCACGTCCGGGTCCTGACGCAGAATGGCGCGCAGCCCGCGGGCAAAGGTCATGTCCACACGCGGGTTAACCTGCGTCTGCCCCACCCCTTCCAGCTCGTATTCAATCGGGTCTTCAACGGTCAGAATGTTGCGTTCGTGACCGTTCAGCGCCGAAAGAATGGCGTACAGAGTGGTACTTTTACCGGAGCCTGTCGGCCCGGTGACCAGGATAATGCCGTGCGGGCGGTCAATCAGCCCTTTCAGCTTCTCCAGCTCTTCATCAATCAGGCCCAGCTTGTTGATGTCAGGCTTAAGATTGCTTTTATCGAGCAGACGCATCACCACGCGCTCGCCGTACTGGGACGGAATGGTCGAGACGCGCACGTCGATCGCCTTGCGACCAATGCGCAGGGAGATACGGCCATCCTGCGGCAGGCGCTTCTCGGCGATGTCGAGTTTTGACATGACCTTGATGCGCGATACCAGCAGCGGCGCGAGCTTGCGCGCAGGCTGCAGCACCGGGCGCAGCACGCCGTCAACGCGGAAGCGAATGCTCAGCGTGCGCTCAAAGGTTTCGATATGAATATCCGACGCGCCGTCCTTCACCGCCTCGCCGAGAATGGCGTTGATCAGGCGGATTACCGGCGAGTTTTCGTCGTTATCGAGCAGATCTTCGTTATCCGGGATCTCCTCGGTTAACGCCATCAGGTCGATATCGGCGTCCATATCGTCCACCAGCTGCTGCGAGACGCCGCTGCTCTGCTGCCAGATTTTGGCCAGCATCTCGTCAAACGCTTCCGGCGTGAGGGTGACCGGGACGAACGCGCGTCCCAGCACCCGGCGCACTTCCAGCAGTGCAAATGCCGGGGTGTCATCACGGATATAGACGTCATTGTTATAAAATAAAACGCCGTTATCTTTTGCGTAGCTGCTGCTACACAGTGTTTTACTCAGTTCGTCCACGTTGCCCCTCCGCCTTACTCTTTAAACGGATTGCGTGTCGCGCTGGTTTTCACCGGTGCGGCATGGGTGGCAGTCTTAGTGTCGGCAGACGGAAACGCGGGCAGAATGGCGTTATCCGCTGGCTCAATAATGCCGAGCTTTTTCTCCTCCACGCGCTGCATCTGGCGAACGCGGATCTGGTCATATTTCTCTTTCGACGCGGCGCTGTAGTTGTCGTCGTCACGCAGGACGGTGGTATGGATAAACACCATCAGGTTGCGTTTCGACGTGTCCTGCGAGGTGTAGCGGAACAGCTGGCCTACCAGCGGGATATCGCCGAGCAGCGGCACTTTGGAAACCGACTGCTTGGTGACGTTTTCCATCAGGCCGCCGAGCACCACCGTCTGGCCACTGTGGACCATCACTTCGTTATTAATGGTGCGAGTGTTGAAGGTTGGGCCGAGGCTGGCGTCTTCCGTCGCGCTGTTGTCAACGCTGGAAACTTCCTGCTCAATCTTCAGGTGGATCATGTCACCGTCGTTAATCTGCGGCACAATTTTCAGCTTGGTACCGACGGTCTTACGCTCAACGGAGTTAAAGACGTTGTCGCCGCTGGTGGTCTGCGAACCGGCAAGGACCGGCACGTCCTGGCCCACGTTAAACGACGCTTCTTTGTTATCCAGCGTGACCACGCTCGGCGTGGAGAGAATGTCGTTTTTACCGTCGGTGGAGAGCGCGGTCATCAGGGCGCCGAAGTCGCCGTTGAAGAAACCGGTCGCCAGGCCGGTGAAGCTTGCCCCCTTCATGGTGCCGTTTTTAATCTGGCTGATAGGCAGGCCGGTTGAGCCGAACTGCACGCCGCCGTGCTTGCTGGTCCACTGCACGCCGAGATCCAGGCCGTTACCGTCCTGCACTTCAGCAATGATCGCTTCCACCAGCACCTGCGGACGACGAATGTCGAGCTTGTCGATCACCTTCTCCAGGGAGTTCATCACGTTAGGCTGCGCGGTGATCACCAGCGAGTTCGTTGACTCATCGGCGCTAATATTCAGATCGCTGGCCGCCGTGGCGGTTTTCGACTTCGGCGCACCCGCCTTGTCTTTCAGCTGCTCGCCAATACCGGTCAGCACCGGAACCACTTTGGTGGCGCTGGCGTACTTGAGGTAGAAGACGCGGGTATTCCCCTCGTTGTTCTGCTCGCGATCCAGCTGATGGATCAGGGAACGGGTGCGCATGCGCGCATCTTCCGAACCGCTGATCACCAGGCTGTTGGTCTCGTCATCCGCTACCACCTTGGTGGCGAGCTGCGGCGCGTTCTGCCCCTTCTGCTCTTCGTTGTTGAGGTTGTTCAACATGTCGGAGAGCTCTTTGGCGGACGCAAAGCGCAGCGGCACGATTTCGCGACGCTGAATGCCGTCTCTGTCGACGCGCTGCACCAGATCCACCAGGCGGTTCACCACCGAGGCTTTCCCGGTTAACAGCAGGACGTTCGACGGCTCAAAATGCACCACGTTACCGATACCGGTGGCATCGTTCAGCTGGCGCAGCAGCGGCGCCAGCTCGCGCACCGGCACGTTTTCCATGCGCACGACGCGGGTGATGATCTCATCGCCCTTACCCGGATTTTTGCTGTCGGCCAGCGGGGCCCCGGCGGTGCGGGCTACGCTTGAGCGCACCACTTTGACCATGCCGTTGTCCATCGGGATGACAGACAGACCGTACAGATCCAGCACGCTCAGGAAGAACTGGTAATACTCATCTTCCGTCAGCACGTTATAGGTTCTGACCGACACCGTGCCCTGAACGGACGGGTCGACGAGAATGGTTTTGTTAAGATTGCGGCCTACCGTATCGATAAACTCGCGGATATCGGTATTTTTAAAGCTCGCGCTAAAGTTGGCTGCAAGCAGCGAACTGGAATATAACGACAATGCGGTCAGCGCCACGCACGCCCAAGGAAATTTCTTCATGTCTGTACACTTGTTAATTGTTTAGAACATTAACCCGAATATTTTCAAGGTGAGCGTGACGTCTGACGACGACCTCCGCTTCTTTCATTTTCGACCAGTTGGCAATAATACTTTTTGCCTTTGCTTCATCGGTCATATCGACAGAGTTGACTTTCACAGCCACGTCGCCCTTTTCCAGCCCGGAATGGCTGAAGAACGCTGAGGCATTCCTTGGATTGATGTTGTAGCCTTCCAGCTGGCCTTTTTCGATTACCGGTTTTAACACCAGATAATCATCCAGATGCACGCTTTCCGCGCCTGCATCTTTCGTCGATTTGGTTACCGGGCCGCTATCAACGCCGCCCTTAAAATAGTCAGGCTTATTTAACGCCAGTACCTGCGTAGCACCTTCGTAATTAACCACCACATTGTCTTTGTTAATTTCCTGAATAAAGGCATCGTTAAAACCGGTCAGCGGCTCGCCTTCGCGATAGCTGCGTTGGCCTGCCGGGGTTTTAATCACCGCAAAGGAGAGCCAGGCATCGTCACTGCTGACAATTCCTTCAATTTCCGCTGCCAGCGGGGCTTTCGCGGCAGCCGGTAAGTTATCCTGACGCACCGCAGCCGTGAACAGAGTAAATTTCTTTTCTTCACGACGATTTTTCAGCGGCTGTTCATCAGATTTAGCCAACTTATTCGTAACTTTTTTATAATCTTTAAACGTCAGATAGCCTTGCTGGCCGCAAAAAATTAACAGCACAAACATAATACAAGGCGTTATCCACCGTGACAGAAATGAGAACCTCATTTTTCATCTGGCCTTTAGCAAAGCGGAAATAAGCAGCGTCGGGCTGCGCCAATATGTGTGAAAAATAGTAATTAACTGCCGTAAATACGACCATCGACTTCGCCATTAACTTTAATAAAAAAAACTATTGACCAAAGAAAATCGGGATGTTAGGTCATTACAACTGGATATTTTTACCCTGTGCGCAAATTGACCACCCTGTAGCGTTGCTTTACTTTCTCGTCCTGTTGCTATTCCTAATCAGAGACGGTAAGTCGTTATGTATCAGAGCCACTTTAAATTTAAACAACCGCCATTCAGAACAATCACGGGTTTCTCCGGCGATTTTCTGGTGCCTTATCATCAGGACGTATTCAACCTGCTGAAAGAGAAAAGCCAGGTGGCGGGAATTATCGGGCTCTTTTGCAACGACGCACCGCTGCTGGGCCACTTCAGCGATGCGCTGAAGGCCAGCCTTCCTGGCGCCATTGCCATCAACGCGTTTCCTAAGCTGAGTGCCAGTAGCCTGCTGTACAAGCTCAACCCGGGAACGAATGAGAGCAAGAGCCGCATTCAGGCGGTGGATGCCGTGCTGCATCAGTGGCAGGGCGGAAAAAACCGCAGCAAAACCCTGGTCATCCGTCACGCGGAAGCGATGAAGGAGACCTGCCGTGAGGTGCTGGGGATGTTGCTTACGCGTGCTCAGGAGCTGGAGTTCCGTCTGTCCATCGTGCTGATGGGCAGCGCGGATCGGGAAGCCGCCCTCTTACACCCATCTGAACTTCGCGAATATGCCCATACCCGTCATACATTGCGTCCCCTGACCTGCCGGGAATTTCTCAGCTATGTGCAGACGCAGTGTGAAGAACACGGGTGCGAGAATTCGCCGCTAACCCCGGCGCGCGTGCGCAAGATGCACGCGCTGACCAAAGGCAACATCAGCAAACTGAATGAACTGGCGCACCTGTCAATGCTCGCGGCCTGGACCGAACGTGCAGCGCAGGTCAGCCCGCGTCATTTACGCCTGGCGGCAGGCGAGATCCTCCCGGCGAAGAAACACGGTAAGCGCCTGGCGACCGTGGGATTGTTCGCCTCGGTTCTGTTCGCCGCCTGCGGATGGTATTTAACCGCCTCAATCAATGCAAAACTGCCGATTCAGCTTCCCGTACCGGCGAGCTGGAAACAGCAGAAGCCAAAAGCCGACGCGCCCGTCGTACCGGTTATCGACAATGAAGTGGTTAATCAGCCGGATGCGATGCACCAGCTGTACCTGATGTGGGGGTATGACGCCTCCGCGGATGATGCGCTGTGTCAGAACGCCGGGAAGGTCAATCTGATGTGTAAACAGGGCAACGCGTCACCGGATGCGCTAGCACAGGAGGGTTATCCGTGGGTCAGTGAACTCAAAACCGGTAACCATCTTAACTACGCTGTTGTCGCCCGCGTAGGCGATGACTCGATGGATCTGCTGATGAATAACCGCACCTGGCAGGTGAGCCGCAGCTGGTTTAACCAGCATGCCACCGGTAACTTTACCCAGCTGCATCGCCTGACGCCGGAAGGCAAAGATGCCATCAGCGCCGCCAGCGATGCGAAAGACCTGGGCTGGCTGGATCAGGCGCTGAGTCTGGCTCTTGGCCAGCCTGAAACCCATGCTCAGACCTGGACGGCTGAGATGATGAAACGCACCCGCGAGTTCCAGCAAAAAATGCATCTGCATGTGGATGGCATTCCAGGGGAAGATACGCTGATGCAGTTAATGCGTGAAACCCATACCACGCCGAGCGTGTTGATTCAGGCCACGCATGCCACACCGGACGCCAACACGCAGGAGAAGCATTCCTAATGTCTACCATCTGTCTTGCGGCTCAGCGCAGCTACACTACCGGAGAGGCGGTCTGGTTTTCGTACCGCCTCCCCAGCCTGAGAAAAATTTGCGGTCATACCTTTTTATGGGTATTGGGTTTGTGCGCCCTAGTCATGGCAGGGCTGTACGCGCATATTTACTGGAATTTGCGCCACCCGGCCCCTGAACCGGTAAAAGCGAGCGTCGCTAAACCGGAAACGCAGCTTTCCGATATGCATTATGTGTACGTGAGTAAACCGTTCCCGCATCCTCATCCTAAACCGGCGCCGGTACGGGAAGAGATGCCGCCCATGCAGGATCTGCCGATAAGCACCGATGATGCTGACTGGCAACAGGCCCCTGACAGCACCGTGCCGCAGGATGCCGGGCACGATACCTCGCGTGATACCCTGCCGGGAACCGAGGCGCACGAAAACGCCACCGCGTCGTCGGGTAGTGAAGATGCTTCGTTAGCCGAATTGTTTAAGCAGGCGTTAAAAGAACAAGAGCAGGATTATTCTCAAGGCAAAATTCCCGCGCCGCCGGTTGACGAAACGCAGGATCAATCGCAAAGCAGTTTGTTGCATAACGATCACGTCCAGTCTCCTTTGAGTAAAAAAGGAGACCGGCTGGAGTAGTTAATATTTTTCAGGCAGCGTGGTGAGGTTAAGCAGACGACCTTTCTCCACCACAATATATTGACCTTTTTTCAGGTCGGAGAGGATTTTAATAATGGTACTGCGGGCCAGGTTTGTATATTCCTGAATATAGTCATAGATATTAATATCGCGCTGCTGGTGAACAATCAGCTCATTAATTTCGTAGAGGAATTCGCGGACCACAGAATAGGCGCTACGGGCGACCAGAACATCATCGCGTTTGCTCAGCAGGCAGATGTACCAGGAGAGCACTTTGGTCAATTCAGGCCACAGATTTTTCTCGGTCATAAGCTGCGCGAAGGCCTCTTTTTTGATGCTGCGTACCACGGTATTTGCGCGGACCAGGCCGTACATATGGGCTGACTGATAGAAAATAGCGGACAGGCCAAACACGCACTGTCCGGTGACGGTAAACATGCAGAGTTCGTCTGATTCACGACGGAATTCGACTTCGCCGCTGACGATAATATGAATATACTGAGAGTCAGCCGTGGAAATTTTCTGCCATTTCTTTAAGGTTTTCTCTTCAAAACCTTCCGTGGCAGAAATAATGGCTTCCATTTCAGGTTGTGGACGTAATTTTTTACCGTAAATGCTTAACATTGTTATACCCATTTAAGATTAGATTTATTAGACATAGCATGGCCGCGGTATTAAAACCGAAAACCAACAATCTTTTCCTGATGAAAGGCTCAAGGAGAAAATAAGAACGCCTGCCGCCAGCAATATTTTTTTGATTTACTTAGCAAGCTATGTGTCTATCTTAAATCCGGATAATTTTAAGTCAATTTACTAAAAATGAATTGAGTTTGTACTTAAGATTAATCTCAAGCACAAATAAGGGGAAAACGCGCATTCGGGCGCAAACCGAAGGTTTACCCCTGCCCGTATTTCTCTAAAAGGGCTTCTGCGATGGCCATCGTTTCCACATCCGCGACGCCGTTCCATACCTGCGGGCGATAGTGCATCTGGAAGGCGGTGATAACGCGTTGCTGCTGCTGATCCGTGGCGTTGTCCGGCACCTCATAGCCATAGCGCATCAGCAGATCGAGCAGGGCTGCACGATCTACCTCCTGATAGCGCGGACGACCATTGATATAGAAGTTCACGCGCCCGGCATCGGGCCAGGCCCCAATCCCCTGCTTCGCCAGCGCCTGCCAGGGAAACAGCGGGCCGGGATCGTCCTTACGCTGGGGCGCGATATCAGCATGCGCCACCACGTTCTGCGGTTTGATGTCGTACCGGGCGATAATGTCTTTCGCCAGCGGGATAAGCGCCGCGATTTGCGCGGGCTCAAACGGGGCGAAAACTTTCACACCGTCGCGCTTCTGCCAGCCGCGGTTCTCCAGCTCAATGCCTACAGACGTGTCGTTGATGCGGTTGGTGCCGCGCCAGAAGCTGATGCCCGCATGCCAGGCCAGCTCGCTCTCCGGCACCAGCTGCCAGATGCGCGGCTTCCCGTCCGGCGTCGGCGGTTTTGCGGGGATGAGATAGTGGGAGCTGACGTTTTTGTCCGTCAGCGTGGCCAGCGAGGTATCGAAGTCGTCGGCGGTGTAGTGGATCACCAGCACCTTTATGCGCGGGTAGGCCGCCTGCGCCTGATGGCGGGTATCCAGCTCGTAGGCACCTTTATCAACAATGCCTTTTTCCTGGGCGCATCCTGCCAGCAACATCGCCAGCAGGAGCGTTGAAAGCGAGCGCTTCATCGACGGGTTTTCACCGCCGTGCCGCTTACGCTCACCATCAGCATGCTCGAATCTTTGCCGACGGTTTCATAATCAATATCGATTCCTACAACGGCATCTGCACCCAGCGCTTTGGCCTGCTCGCCCAGCTCCTTAAACGCAATTTCGCGCGCTTTACGCAGCTCTTTTTCGTACGCGCCGGAGCGTCCACCGACGATGTCACGAATCCCGGCAAAGAAATCCCGGAAAATGTTCGCGCCCAGAATCGCTTCGCCGGTGACCACGCCGCAATACTCGGTAATGGTCTGTCCTTCCAGGGTTGGCGTTGTTGAAAACTGCATACTTTCTCTCCTTCTTTAGCGTTCAATGCGTTAGCAACAGCATTATCGGTTCGTTACGCTATGATTGAAAGGATAGTTAATAAATAAGGAAATCAACATGCGCTACTCTGCTTTAACACTTTTAGTGCCCTGCGCGCTGGTGCTCAGCGCCTGTACTACCACGGTCACGCCAGCCTTTAAGGATATCGGTACCCGCAGCGGCCCCTGCATAGACGGCGGCCCGGATACCGTGGCGCAACAGTTCTATGATTACCGCATTCAGCATCGCGGAAATGATCTCACCGCCCTGCGCCCGTACCTGAGCGATAATCTTGCAAAACTGCTCAACGATGCCACTCGCGATCCGCAGCATAACGCCCTGCTGAAATCCGATCCGTTCTCCAGCCGCACTACGCTGCCGGACAGCGCCGAGGTGGCCAGCGCGTCAACCATCCCGAACACCGATGCGCGGAACATTCCGCTGCGCGTGAAGCTGACCCAGGGAACCCAAACCTGGCAGGACGAAGTGCTGATGATCCGTGAAGGCCAGTGCTGGGCGGTGGACGATGTGCGCTATATCGGCGGCAGCGTTCATGCCCCGGCCGGCACGCTGCGCCAGTCGATTGAGAACCGCTAGATCATTAGTGATAAAAATGTTACCCCCGTAAAATGTCCGGCATTTCACGCGGAATGCCGACATTTATACTCGCCGACCTTGCCGTTCGCTATTTTGTGCTATGTTTAAGAGGAAATGCGGGTTATATTTAACTTTTAACGCAGAAATATTGCATAACTATTCTGTCAACGGTACTATCTGCGGCCTCAATTGCTATAGATTGCCTGGATGAGTAAAGACTGCCCCGATGAGTATTAAACTAAACGGCATTAACTGCTTCTACGGCGCACACCAGGCGCTGTTTGACATCACGCTGAACTGCCCGGAAGGCGAAACGCTGGTTTTACTTGGCCCAAGCGGTGCAGGCAAAAGCTCCCTTCTGCGCGTCCTTAATCTGCTTGAAATGCCCCGTTCCGGTACGCTGGCTATCGCCGGTAACCATTTTGATTTCGCGAAAACCCCGTCAGATAAAGCTATACGCGAACTGCGTCAAAACGTCGGCATGGTCTTCCAGCAATACAATCTCTGGCCGCACCTGACCGTGCTGCAAAACCTGATTGAAGCCCCGTGCCGCGTGCTGGGGTTAAGCAAAGATCAGGCCATCGCGCGTGCTGAAAAGCTGCTGGAGCGTCTGCGCCTTAAGCCCTACAGCGACCGCTATCCGCTGCACCTCTCAGGGGGTCAGCAGCAGCGCGTGGCGATTGCCCGCGCGCTGATGATGGAACCCGCGGTACTGCTGTTTGATGAGCCTACCGCGGCGCTGGACCCGGAAATCACCGCCCAGATCGTCAGCATCATTCGCGAGCTGGCGGAAACCAATATTACGCAGGTCATTGTTACCCACGAAGTGGAAGTGGCGCGTAAAACCGCCAGCCGTGTGGTCTACATGGAAAACGGGTATATCGTTGAGCAAGGTGACGCGAGCTGCTTCGCGAACCCGCAAACCGATGCCTTCAAAAACTATTTATCTCATTGATTGTGTCAGGGGGAA
This sequence comes from Enterobacter cloacae complex sp. P13B, assembly GCF_014895915.1. Lineage (NCBI taxonomy): Bacteria > Pseudomonadati > Pseudomonadota > Gammaproteobacteria > Enterobacterales > Enterobacteriaceae > Enterobacter > Enterobacter cloacae complex sp. P13B. The sequence continues at coordinate 138,218 of NZ_JADBQN010000006.1, read as the reverse complement.
TATAATGAAAAAAGTATTACTTGCCGTGCTGCTTGCTGGCGTTACCCTTTCCGCTACCGCAGCCCAGACCATTCGTTTCGCCACGGAAGCCTCCTACCCTCCGTTTGAGTCCATTGATGCGAACAACAAAATTGTTGGCTTCGACGTAGACCTGGCAAACGCCCTGTGTAAAGAGATCGACGCAACCTGTACCTTCAGCAATCAGGCGTTCGACAGCCTGATCCCAAGCCTGAAGTTCCGCCGTATTGACGCCGTCATGGCCGGTATGGACATCACTCCTGAGCGCGAAAAGCAGGTGCTGTTCACCACCCCTTACTACGACAACTCCGCCCTGTTTATTGGTCAGAAAGGTAAATTCACCTCTGTCGATCAGCTGAAAGGCAAGAAAGTCGGCGTGCAGAACGGCACCACGCACCAGAAGTTCATCATGGATAAACATCCGGAAATCACCACCGTTCCGTACGACAGCTACCAGAACGCGAAGCTGGATCTGCAGAATGGCCGTATCGACGGCGTATTTGGTGATACCGCTGTCGTGACCGAGTGGCTGAAAGCCAACGACAAACTGGCGCCAGTGGGCGACAAAGTGACCGATAAAGATTACTTCGGTACCGGTCTGGGGATTGCCGTTCGTCAGGGCAACACCGAGCTGCAGCAGAAATTCAACGCTGCGCTGGAAAAAGTGAAGAAAGACGGCACCTACGAAACCATCTACAAAAAATGGTTCCAGAAGTAATTCCTGATGAATGAAATTTTTCCTTTAGCAAGCGCCGCCGGGATGACCGTCGGCCTTGCCGTTTGCGCACTGATTATCGGCCTGGTGCTGGCGATGTTCTTTGCGGTGTGGGAATCAGCAAAATGGTTCCCCGTCGCCTGGGCGGGCTCCGCGCTGGTCACCGTACTGCGTGGGCTACCGGAAATTCTGGTGGTCTTGTTCATCTATTTCGGCTCCTCGCAGCTGCTGCTCACGCTGTCGGACGGCTTCACGATCAATCTTGGCTTTGCGCAGATACCGGTGCAGATGCAGATTGACAACTTTGACGTCAGCCCGTTCCTCTGCGGCGTGATTGCCCTCTCCCTGCTCTACTCCGCGTACGCGTCGCAAACCCTGCGCGGTGCGCTGAAAGCGGTACCGCAGGGGCAGTGGGAATCTGGTCAGGCGCTGGGCATGTCGAAAGCAGCGATCTTCTTCCGTCTGGTGATGCCGCAGATGTGGCGCCACGCCCTGCCGGGCCTGGGTAACCAGTGGCTGGTATTGCTGAAAGATACCGCGCTGGTGAGCCTGATCAGCGTGAACGATTTGATGCTGCAAACCAAAAGCATCGCCACCCGTACTCAGGAGCCATTTACCTGGTACATCGTGGCGGCGGCTATCTACCTGGTAATCACGCTGCTCAGTCAGTACATCCTCAAGCGTATTGACCTGCGTGCGACGCGCTTTGAACGGAGACCAGGCTGATGCTTGAATATTTCCCGGAGTTGATGAAAGGGCTGCACACCAGCCTGACGCTGACCCTGGCGTCCATCATTGTGGCGCTGATCCTGGCGCTCATCTTCACCATCATCCTGACGCTGAAAACGCCGGTGCTGGTGTGGATCGTGCGCGGCTACATCACCCTGTTTACCGGTACGCCGCTGCTGGTGCAGATCTTCCTGATTTACTACGGTCCGGGCCAGTTCCCGTCACTGCAGGCGTATCCGGTTATCTGGCACCTGCTCTCTGAGCCGTGGCTCTGCGCTCTGATTGCCCTTTCGCTGAACAGCGCGGCCTATACCACCCAGCTGTTTTACGGGGCGATCCGTGCCATCCCGGAAGGACAATGGCAGTCCTGCGGGGCGCTGGGCATGAGCAAAAAAGACACGCTGGCGATCCTGCTGCCCTACGCCTTCAAGCGCGCGCTCTCCTCTTACTCCAACGAAGTGGTGCTGGTGTTTAAGAGTACTTCTCTGGCCTACACCATCACCCTGATGGAAGTGATGGGACACGGGCAGCTGCTGTACGGGCGCACCTATGACGTGATGGTGTTCGGCGCGGCTGGCGTGGTCTATCTGGTGGTGAACGGTCTGCTGACGCTGATGATGCGACTGATTGAGCGTAAAGCGTTAGCGTTTGAGCGCAGAAATTAATCACGCGAGTGCATAAAACGCAATTACCAGAGCGGATAACCCGATGGCTTATCCGCTTTTTTTTATACTCGACATAATATTTAATCATATTTATTGCATATAAATTCATTAACTGGCATTGTACATCCATGCCGCAGACACGGCGCATAATGACAAGATAGACAGACGGGAGCATTACAATGAAAAAGTTAGTTCTGGCCGCACTACTCGCCACCTTCGCCGCTGGCGCATCCGCTGCTGATAAAATCAATTTTGGCGTTTCGGCCACCTATCCGCCGTTTGAATCGCTGGACGCCAGCAATCAGATCGTCGGTTTCGATATCGACCTGGCGAAAGCCCTGTGCAAGCAGATGCAGGCCGACTGCACCTTTACCAACCATGCCTTCGACAGCCTGATCCCGTCGCTGAAATTCAAGAAATACGATGCGGTGATCTCCGGGATGGACATCACGCCGGAGCGCAGCAAGCAGGTGGCGTTCACCGACCCGTACTACGCCAACTCGGCGGTGGTGATTGCGAAGAAAGGGGCTTACAAGTCCTTTGACGAGCTGAAAGGCAAACGCATCGGGATGGAAAATGGCACCACGCACCAGAAATACCTGCAGGACAAACATCCTGAAGTGAAAACCGTGGCCTATGACAGCTACCAGAACGCGATTATCGACCTGAAAAATGGCCGTATTGACGGCGTATTCGGCGACACCGCGGTAGTGAACGAATGGCTGAAAACCAACCCGCAGCTGGGTACGGCAACGGAAAAAGTGACCGATCCGCAGTACTTCGGCACGGGCCTCGGCATCGCGGTACGTCCGGATAACAAAGCCCTGCTGGAAAAACTGAACGGCGCGCTGAAGGCGATTAAAGCAGACGGCACGTACCAGAAAATCAGCGAGCAGTGGTTCCCGCAGTAATCTCTTTTTGCCGGGTGGTCTGGCCTACGGGGGTGGTCTGTAGGCCGGGTAAGCGCAGCGCCACCCGGCAATTTCTCACAGCGGCACAAAGAACCTGAACCGCGCCCCGCTCACGGACTCCATCAGCCTGATCCCGCCGCCGTGCAGCTCCAGCATTCGCTTAACGATTAACAGCCCTAACCCGCCGCGGTTCTCCCGCGATGCCTGGGTATTCAGCGCCGAAGGCCGCTGGAACAGATCGTCGCGCAGCGAGGCATCCACACCCGTTCCGGAGTCTGCCACTTCGACCTGAAGCTGTTCATTCTCCTGCCACACCGCCAGACGAATTTCCCCGCCGGTGGGCGTATGACGCATCGCGTTATCGAGCAGGTTGGTCACCACGCGCTCGATCATCGACACATCGGCATTGACCAGCGGCAAGGGGCCCGGCACGTCAATATGCAGATTCACCTCGCGCGTGCGGGCGGTAAGCTCAAACTTCTGCGCCACGTCGGAAATCAGCTCTCCAATCGCGAAACGCTCGCGCTGCGGCTTAATGCCGCCATGCTCAAGGCGCGCCAGCTCGAAAAGCTGCTGGGAAAGATGTCGTACCTTTTGTCCCTGACGCAGCGCGGTGGCGAGATACTGCTGGTGCTCCTGCGGCGTCAGGGTGGCGGATTTGAGCGACAGGGTTTCAAGATAGCCCAGCAGCGAGGTCAGCGGCGTGCGAAGATCGTGCGAAATGTTGGCGATAAACTCCCGGCGCTGGCGATCGCTGTCGGCCAGCTGGTCCCACTGGCGGGTAATTTTCCGCGCCAGCTCGATGAAACTGTTGCGCAGGAGCGCCACTTCGTCATTGGCCGCGGCATCCGGCGGCTGTGCTGCGAGCAGCCTGATTGCGCTAATGCTGTCCTGCTCCAGGCCGGTGACCTCTTCCGTCAGGCGCTTAACCGGACGCGTCACCCAGTACCAGACCAGCAGACCCGCCAGCAGGCCAAACAGAGCGACCCACAGCAATGACCAGAGCACCGTGCTCCAGAGCGCCTTATGCCAGGCCATTTCCGCCAGCGCGTTCGACTCCTCGCCCTGCAAAATGATGTACAGGTAGCCCTTGAGCTCGCCGTCCTGCCGCAGCGGCGTGGCGCTGAACACTTTTTTATTTTGACTGCGCGGATCGTCGCCCAGTACCGGTATGGCGGTACCGCTCAGGAAGGTCTGAACCGGTGCCAGGTCGATTTTTTGCCGCTGAATATGGCCCGGCGGTGCGGCATCGGCCAGGATTTCGCCGTCCGGCGAGATAACGTACAGTTCAACGCTCGGGTTGAAGGTCATCAGCCGGTCGAACAACGGCTTCAGCGCGTTGCGGTCAACCCTGCCCTGCGCGTCCAGAATCGGTTCCCGCTGGACGATCTGCTGCGCCAGGCCGCCCGACAACCGCTGCACCATCGCGTTGCCGTACTGCATACTGCTGTAGAGCTGTACCGCGCAGGCGACGGTAGCACAGAGCATCATCAGCAGGACAAACAGCAGCGTCAGTCGCTGGCTCAGGCTAAAGCGGCGCATCATGGTTTGGCTCCGCAAATTTGTAACCCTTGCCCCAGACGGTGCGAATTATCTCCGGCTCGGCGGCGTCCTTCTCAATCTTGATGCGCAGGCGGTTGATATGGGTGTTGACGGTGTGCTCGTAGCCTTCGTGCTGATAGCCCCACACCTGCTCCAGCAGCGCCAGACGGGAAAACACCTCGCCGGGATGGCGGGCGAAGAAGTACAGCAGTTCGAATTCGCGCGGGGTGAGATCCACCACCTGGCCGTGAAGCAGCACGCTGCGCGCCAGGGGATCGATCGTCAGGCCGTGGGCCTGAATTTGCCCGTCAGCCTGCGCCTGCCCCATCGCCTGCTGGCGGCGGAACAGCGCTTTGATGCGGGCAATCAGTTCCTGCACTGAAAAGGGTTTTGCCAGATAATCATCGGCGCCGGTTTCCAGCCCGGTGATGCGGTCGGTTTCGCTGCTGCGGGCGCTGATGATGATCACCGGCAGGTAGCGGGTCATCTGGCGGATGCGGCGGCAGATCTCCAGGCCGTCAACGTTGGGCAGCATCAGGTCGAGGATCACCGCATCCCACGGCTGTTTTTCAAGGCGCTGCAGGGCGTTGCCCCCGTCGGGCTCGTGGGTGATGGCGTAGCCTTCGTCTTCTAGGTTGAGCCGCAGAAGCGCCGCGATATCGTGGTCGTCTTCCACCAGCAGGATCTGCTTCATGAGTAAGCCTTTATTCATCTCTTATGACGTAAGCTTACCTGATTTTATGGGCGGGCAGAGTTCACATTTTGTTTAAGATTTCACGAGCAACGTCAGGACTTCATAATGCGCGGTATGCGGGAACATATCGAAAAGCTGCACGCGTGCAATGCGATAGCCCGGCAGTTGAGCGATGTCTTTCGCCATGGTCTGTGCGTTACAGCTTGAATAGACGATGTATTCCGGCGCCATCTGGCTCAGGTAGTCGCACAGGGATTTGCCAATCCCACGACGCGGCGGATTAACCAGCACCAGCTCCGGCACGTTGCCCTGACCGGTCGCGAACTGCGTGGAGTCCAGCGCCTGGAAGTGCAGATTGGTTAACCCCAGCTCAGCGGCGGACTGCTTTGCGCAGGCAATCGCTTCGGAGGAGATCTCAATGCCGGTGAGCTGCATCTCAGGCGTGGCGCAGTGCAGGCCAAAACCGCCCACGCCGCAGAACAGGTCCCACATATGATGGATGTTTAACGCGCGCACCCAGTCGCGGGCGGTGGCGTACAGGCTGCTTGCCACGGTCGGGTTGGTCTGGAAGAAGCTTTGCGGGCGGATCCACAGCGGCACGCCGTTGAAGCTCTCCGCCAGCGCGTGCTGGTTGGTGAAGAAAACCTCTTTCTCCCCTTCCATGATCGCCATATGCACCGGCTGAATGTTTGCGGTAATCACCTTTAACTGAGGAAGCTGTTCCTGCAGCCACGGCAGCGCCGCGCGCAGCTGCTCCAGCTTGGCTTCCGAGCGCAGCACGAAGCGCAGCATCATGCCGCCGTCGATCTGGCTTTCCGTCAGGAGAAGGTACTTCAGTTCGCCGCGCCTGCGGGCAACGTTGTAAGGCGTTAACCCCGCGCGAGCGATAAACGGTTTCAGTGCGGCAAAGACCGGCTCAAACGAGGCGGGATAGAGCGGGCAGTCGGTTAAGTCTTCCGGCGTGCCGTCGCGGTGCAGCATCCCCAGCAGCGGTTTTTCAACGCTTCCGCTGACCACCATTTTGGCTTTGTTACGAAAGCCCTGCTCCGGGCCGCTGACGGGTGCGCACCACTCGCCCACCGCGTGCGCTGCCAGCAGCTGTTGCAGGTCGGCCATTTTGGCGGTGAGTTGTTGAGAGACCGGCTGTTCTATCCACTGACAGGAGCGGCAGCGTCCGGCGTCATAGAGTGCGCACTGCATATGAAAACCTTAAGGAAAACGAGGGCTGCGATTATACACATTATTGCAGTCGGAAGAACCGCCGACTGGACGCCGGAACGAAAAGCAGGCAGAGCACCAGCATATCCGGCAGTTTTTGCATGACCAGCGCATGGAAAATCTCACGTCGCGACTCGCCCGGAATGCTGAACAGCTCAGGATAGCCATAGCCCAGCGAGGCGGCCCACAGATAGCTGGCGGCGGTCACCTGCGTGAGCAGATAGACCCAGCGCGCCCAGTTTCGCCCTTTGACCAGCGAAAACGCGCAGTAGATCTCGATAAACACCAGCACCAGGCTGCTTAAAAAGACCAGCGTCAGATTCCACGTCTGCACGCTGCGGTGAATGAATTCCCCGATGCCGCGCACGCCCAGCGTATTCAAAATCATCAGCACGTCCAGGCAGCGGATCATAATAATGGCGAGCGCCGCCACCTGAACCAGCGCAGGAACGTTAGGACGGGCGTGCGTAATACGTGATTTTTTTACTAATCCCAATGTTTTACTTCCCTGAAAAACAGTGCCGCGTCATGCGCGGCACATCACCGGAAATTTTAAATCCTTCAGCCGCGTCTTGCACGCTGGATATCGCGCACGCGCTGTTTTTCCGCGCGCGCCATCAAATACCAGGCGATAAATCCGACAATTCCGACCACGCCGAGGATGATAGAGGCCAGAGCATTGATCTCCGGGTTCACCCCCATGCGCACGCTGGAGAAGACCAGCATCGGCAGCGTCGTCGCGCCCGGCCCTGAGACAAAGCTGGCGATAACCAGATCGTCGAGGGAGAGCGTGAACGCCAGCAGCCAGCCGGAGATCACCGCCGGCATAATCATCGGCAGGGTAATGATGAAAAAGACCTTTAGCGGCGTGGCGCCGAGATCCATCGCCGCCTCTTCAATGGAGCGGTCCAGCTCGCGCAGGCGCGAGGAGATCACCACCGCCACATACGCGGTACAGAAGGTGACGTGCGCCAGCCAGATGGTAAGCATGCCGCGATCCGCCGGCCAGCCGATGGCGTGCGCCAGGGCCACGAACAGCAGCAGCAGCGACAGGCCGGTAATGACGTCCGGCATCACCAGCGGGGCAGTGATCATAAAGGCGAAACCGTTTGAGCCGCGAAAACGCCCGAAGCGCACCATCACCAGCGCGGCGATGGTGCCCAGAACGCAGGCCATCGTGGCCGCCAGCGCGGCAATGGTCAGGCTCAGCCCCACCGCGCTCATCATTGCGTCGTCGTGGAACAGCTCGCTGTACCAGCGCGTCGACCAGCCCGCCCAGACCGTCACCAGTTTGGAACTGTTGAACGAGTAGATCACCAGCATCAGCATCGGCGCATACAGGAAGGTGAAGCCGATAACGAGGATCAGAATGCGCCACGGGGAGCGTACTACCGGTAAGTTGTTCATCCGCGATCTCCCATCTGTTTCTGCTGATGCTTATGGAACCACATGATCGGGACGATCAGCAGCAGGAGCATGATAATCGCCACCGCCGACGCCACCGGCCAGTCGCGGTTATTGAAGAACTCCTGCCACAGCACGCGGCCAATCATGATGCTGTCCGGCCCGCCGAGCAGTTCCGGGATCACAAACTCCCCGACCGCCGGAATAAACACCAGCATCGACCCGGCAATGATTCCGCCTTTGGTCAGCGGGACAATCACGCTGAAGAAGGTCTTCAGCGGACGCGCGCCGAGATCGAGCGAGGCTTCCACCAGCGAGTAGTCAATCCGCGTCAGGGCGGTGTAAATCGGCAACACCATAAACGGCAGATAGGCATACACAATGCCGATATAGACCGCAAGGTTGGTGTGCAGGATGGTCAGCGGCTGATCGATAACCCCAAGCCACATCAGAAAATTATTCAGCACCCCGTTGTTTTTCAGGATCCCCATCCACGCGTAAACGCGTATCAGAAACGATGTCCACGACGGCAGGATCACCAGCAGCAGCAGGATGTTGCGCGTTGACGGCTTGCTGTGCGCCACGGCCCACGCCAGCGGGTAGCCCATCACCAGACAGCAGAGCGTCGAGATCGCCGCCACCTGCAGAGACTGCAGATAGGCTTCGAAATAGAGCGGATCCTCGGTGAGCTGGAGGAAGTTGCCCAGATTCAGCGTCAGCGTCAGCTGCCCGTCGGCCCACTCCCACAGATCGGTATACGGCGGGATCGCCCGCGCCATCTCCGCCAGGCTGATCTTAAAGACGATCAGGAACGGCAGCAGGAACAGCAGGATCAGCCACACGTAAGGCATGGCGATTACCAGCTTGCGCCCGTGGTTCATCTTAAGGCGCGTCAGCCAGTGGGCAAAGCCGCCCGGTTTTTTGACGCGGGCTGGAGGTTCAAGTGTGCTCATGATCGCTCCTTATACCGTCAGCACGACGCAACTGTCCGCGTCCCAGCACAGGCGCACTTCGTCGCCCCAGGTCGGCTGCCCCTTGCGGTAGCGATGTTCGTTCTGTAGCTGCGCGCTGAGCATCTGTCCGCTTTTCAGGCGCACGTGGTAAATGGAGAGATCGCCCAGATAGGCAATGTGCACCACTTCCCCGACGGCAAAGTTATAGCCATCGGCAGGCGGATCGTCACAGAGCATGATCTTCTCCGGGCGCAGCGCCACGTAGACCGGCACGTTATCCACCACCGAGCTGTCAGGATCGACCTTAAGCGGATGCTGCAGCCCCGGCGATTCGATGACCAGACCATCCTCCTGACGATCCTTCAGCAGCCCTTCAAAAACGTTGACCGAACCGATGAACTCCGCGCTGTAGCGGGTGGTCGGATGCTCGTAAATCTCTTCCGGCTCGCCAATCTGCACGAACTTCCCGCGGTTCATGATCGCGATACGCCCGGCCATGGTCATGGCCTCTTCCTGGTCATGGGTGACCATCACGCAGGTCACCCCCACGCGCTCGAGGATATCGACCACTTCGAGCTGCATACGGTCGCGCAGCTTTTTGTCCAGAGCGCCCATCGGCTCGTCGAGCAGCAGCAGTTTCGGGCGTTTCGCCAGGCTTCTCGCCAGCGCCACGCGCTGACGCTGACCGCCGGAAAGCTGGTGCGGCTTACGCTTCGCGAACTCCTGCATATGCACCAGGCTCAGCATTTCGGCCACGCGCGCGGTGATTTCGGCTTTCGGCAGCTTGTCCTGCTTCAGGCCAAAGGCGATGTTTTGCTCCACCGTCATGTGCGGAAACAGCGCGTAGGACTGGAACATCATATTAATCGGGCGCTGATACGGCGGCACGCTGGAGAGATCCACACCATCGAGCATGATTTGCCCGGCGGTGGGCTGTTCAAAACCGGCCAGCATACGCAGCAGGGTCGATTTACCGCAGCCCGATGCGCCCAATAGCGCGAATATTTCGCCTTTATAGATAGTCAGGCTGACGTCGTCCACGGCATGCTGGCCATCGAAAGATTTGGTGAGGTTACGAATTTCAAGAAGCGGGGTCAGCGCTTTACGGACTTTCGCCTGCGGGCGGGGGATCGCGTCATTCACGGGGTGTTCTCCGGTAGAGATCAAATCATGGTGCAGACGCACCAGAACGGTGCGCCTGTTGCCGGGGGCGCTTCGCTCGCCCGGCCTGTGACAAAGGGTTATTTACCGCTTTTCACCTTGGTCCACGCGCGGGTACGCACGCGGTCAATTTTTGGATCCTGAACTTTCAGGGTGAAGAGCTTGGCGAACACATCCGCTGGCGGATAGATAGCCGGGTTATTGCGGATTTCTTCGCTCACCAGCGGCACGGAGGCCTTGTTACCGTTGGCGTAGTAAACGTGGTCGCTGATGTGGGCGATCACCTCAGGACGCATCAGGTAATTCAGGAACTGGTAGGCTTCCTCTTTGTTTTTCGCATCAGCCGGCATGGCGAAGACGTCAAAGAAGGCCAGCGCCCCCTCCTTCGGAATGAAGTAGGACACATTCACGCCGTTTTTCGCCTCTTTCGCGCGGTTCGCCGCCTGCCACACGTCCCCTGCCCAGCCGATCGCCACGCAGATGTCGCCGTTCGCCAGGTCGTTGATGTACTGGGACGAGTGGAAGTAGCGAATGTTTGGACGCAGCTTCAGCAGCAGATCGGTCGCCGGGCCGGTGTAATCATTGGCTTTATTGCTGTTCGGGTCTTTGCCCAGGTAGTTCAGCACGGTGGCGAAAATCTCTTCCGGCGCATCGAGGAAGGAGACGCCGCAGCTTTTCAGCTTCTCAAGGTTTTCCGGCTTCAGCACCACGTCCCAGCTGTCCAGCTTAACGTCCGGGCCCAGCGCGGCTTTGACTTTATCCACGTTATAGCCGATACCGGTGGTCGCCCACAGGTAAGGCATGGCGTATTTGTTGTCCGGGTCGTGCTTCGCCACCAGCTTCAGCACTTCCGGATCGAGGTTTTTCCAGTTCGATAACTTGCTCTTGTCCAGCGGCTGGAAGACGCCCGCCGTCAGCTGACGTTCCAGGAAGCTTGCGGAAGGTACGACCAGGTCAAAACCGGTGCTGCCTGCCATCAGCTTTCCTTCCAGCACTTCGTTGGAATCGAAAACGTCATAGACCACTTTAATGCCGGTCTCTTTTTCAAAATTAGCGACCGTGTCCGGCGCAATATAGTCAGACCAGTTGTATACGTGCAGCGTTTTTTGTTCCGCAGCGAGCGTGCCGGCAGAGACGGCCATCAGAGCACCCGCAACCAGACCCGATAACCATTTTTTATTCAAGGCGATCATAGTGTTATTCCTTCTGAAAGCTCGTTAACAAACGAACTAAACTGTGCAATCTGGATATATGCAAAAATCATGCATAGTTTGTCGCTCTGCTCAAAATAAAAAGAAACCTCTTTACCCGGCAGGATCCGCTCGCTTTTTTAAGCATCGCAAGAATAACTGTAGCCCGTGTCTCCGGCTATAGCCCAGACGAAAAAACGCCTTTTATCAATTTTTTATGCAGGTTAAGTCTACGTGATAAGCCGAAATGGCCTTGAGGGAGGTGAAAAATTCTTTAAAGAAAGGTTAAAGGCAGCAGAAAAAATGGCCTTCTGCAGCCGCTATGGCAGCGACTGCGCAAAAGTCAGACAGGCTTAGTGAAGAAAATTGGGAGATGCATCATTATTCTCAGCATCGTCTTCCGCGCTATACAGCAGATGATGTGCATTGGCTTCCATCATAACCATGGAAATTTGCTCTTCGCTCAGGCGCATAAACCAGGCGAACTGCTTGAACGACAGCCCTGCCCCGGAGAATAAAGACTGGCAAACGACCAGTTTTGGCAGATTATCGTCCTGTATATCGAGAAATGCTTTCACCGTCAACGAACTGGCGTTGATAGCCGAGAGATCGGAGGCCAGCGCCAGCAGCGCAGAAGGCTTCACTTCGGCCAGCGCGGAAAAAAGGATCACGTCGTTAATCAGATCGATTTTGGCATCGAAAATGCCATCGAAATTCTGCATATGAGGCAGATGCAGCGCCTGGCAGGAATCACATTCGAAGAAGGTGATCCCGGCATCATCAAGCCATTGACGTAACGTATCCAGTGTAGGTACGACCTGTAAATCCATCGCTGTGCAGCCTCTTTAGTAAAAACTTCGCATAGGGTACTCAAAAAGCGCCCGGTAATCCATTTAACCGCCCGTTTTCAGACAGTAACCCGGCGTGGCATGACGCTCGATCCATGAGATCATTTTACCTGCAATATCGACCCCTGTGGTTTTTTCCACACCTTCCAGCCCCGGGGAGGCGTTCACCTCCATCACCAGCGGCCCGCGCGTCGCCCGAAGAAGGTCCACGCCCGCTACGTCCAGCCCCAGGGTTTGCGCCGCTTTCACGGCTATTTCCCGTTCGCGTTCGCTAATATCGGCTACCCGCGCAACGCCGCCGCGGTGAAGGTTAGAGCGGAAGTCGCCCTCTTTGGCCTGGCGCTCGATGGCCGCCACGACCTCGTTCCCCACCACGAAACAGCGAATGTCGCGCCCTTTCGCCTCTTCAATGTACTCCTGCACCAGAATGTGCGCATTCAGCCCGCGAAAGGCGTCGATCACGCTCTCCGCCGCCTGACGTGTTTCCGCTAACACCACGCCAATGCCCTGCGTGCCTTCCACCAGCTTGATCACTAGAGGCGCGCCGCCCACCATGTCGATGAGATCGCTGGTGTCGTCCGGTGAATGAGCAATGCCCGTGACGGGGAGATCGATCCCCTGTCGGGCGAGCAGCTGCAGGGAGCGCAGCTTGTCGCGGGCGCGGGAAATGGCGACGGATTCGTTGAGCGGATAGCTGCCCAGCATCTCGAACTGGCGCAGCGCGGCGGTGCCGTAGTAGGTAATCTGGGAGCCGATGCGGGGGATGACCGCGTCAAAGTGCGGCAGCTTGCGGCCTTTGTAGTGAATCGACGAGGCGGCGGGGTCGATATTCATATAGCAGGACATCGGGTCGAGGATCTCAACCTGATGCCCGCGTTTCGCCGCCGCTTCTCGCAGGCGCTTACATGAATAGAGCGTTCCGTCCCGGGACAATATGGCAATTTTCACCCTGCACCTCTCTGAAGACATGGAAAAAGCCTGCATATCATATACGCAGGCAGGCGCAGGAGGAATGGACTATCGCGTTGCCCAGCCCTGCTTGTGCAGATACTCAAGAATAAACGGGCGGTTTTCTTTGATGATGGTGCGGCGAATATGGTCCGTCCAGGTGTCGCGACGGTTATTGCTGCCGCGCGTCATGTAGTAGTTCGCCAGCTCTTCATCGTATTGATTCAGGACATCCTGATCGACCGGCTGGTAATGGTTTTCATGCACCAGCATCGCGGCAGGAATGCGCGGCTTGAGATCCGGGTTGTCCGCCGGCCAGCCGAGGCACAGGCCAAACAGCGGCAGCACGTGTTTTGGCAGCTTCAGCAGGTCGGTCACGCTTTGAATGTTGTTACGCAGCCCGCCGATATAGACACCGCCTAACCCCAGCGATTCCGCGGCCGTAAAGGCGTTTTGCGCCATCAGCGCGGTATCCACCACGCCCAGCAGCAGCTGTTCGGCCAGCCCCAGCTCGGCCTCAGGGCAGATCTGCAGGTGGCGGTTAAAGTCGGCGCAGAACACCCAGAACTCGGCTGCCTGAGCCACATGCTTCTGCCCGCCGGTGAGCGTCACCAGCTGTTCACGCATGGCCTTATCAGTAATACGGATAATCGAGCTGCACTGCAAAAAGCTGGAGCTGGAGGTGGCTCTTGCGCTGTCGATAATCGCATTACGCTGCGCCTCGGTAATCGGCTCATCGGTAAAGTGGCGAATGGAGCGGTGGGACTGGAGCAGGTCTATGGTTGGCGTCATCTTGTCTCTCTTTAGTCTTGCTTAATACGTATGGCAGCCAGTATAGGCAATGATGTGCGCGGTGTAATTGGCGAAACATAGCTCATAGGTATTATAACGACAGGCGAAACCTTCTTTAATGACGGCGGGTTATGGGGCACTATACGTGTCATTCGCCGTCAGGCTTGTTTTTTGAGGAGAGAGAAATGTTTGCAGTAATTTTTGGTCGTCCAGGGTGCCCTTACTGTGTGCGCGCGAAAGAGCTGGCTGAGAAACTGACCGAAGAGCGCGATGACTTCAACTTCCGCTATGTGGACATCCACGCGGAAGGCATCACCAAAGCCGACCTGGAAAAAACCGTCGGTAAGCCGGTTGAAACCGTGCCGCAGATCTTCCTCGATCAGAAACACATCGGCGGTTGCACCGACTTTGAGGCCTACGCTAAAGAGCATCTGGGCCTGTTTGCCGAGCAGTAATGAAGAGACGCCCTCACCCTGAGGGCGTTTTTATTTGCGGTGCCGTCGGTGCTGAACCAGGCTGCGCACAAACAGATAGCACAGCGCGCCAAGCGCGCACCAGAATACGCCGCTCAGCAACCACGCCAGCTCCTGCCAGAAACTCCGCGTTGAAATATACATCAGGCGCATCATCAGCAGACACAGCGGTGCAGCGAGCATGGCGCCGAGCAGCGGTTTCACCACCTCCCCTTGACGGGAGAGAAAACTGGCGGCAGCCCCCGGCAACGTGAAGAAGAGCAACCCCAGCTCAGGATGCCCGGACGCCCTGAACGCGCCCTTTACATTAAATGCGAGCGACATGCACACGACCGTGAACAGCAAAAAACAGCTGATCACCCCCGCCCAGTTTCGTTTCATATTCAAACTATCCTCCTGACTTATCTCTATCAAATACACATTCGTCGGGTAGACGCCCAGTCAGATAAAGCAGTGCGGCAATCCATGCCAAAGTACGCACAGGGTGATGCGATAATCAGTAGCTGTCAGTAGCTAATGCGATTAAACTACACGCCAGCTAATGTTTTAGGGAATAAAGCAGGAAACAGGGAGCGTTAGCGCTTTTCCCTGATCCAGAAAACAGTAGCCCAAAAAGTCCTTTCATTCAACAACTTACTGGTAAACAAGAAGTTAGCCTCCGTGAATATAAACGTCGCAGACTTGTTAAATGGGAATTACATCCTGTTATTATTTGTGGTACTGGCGCTGGGTCTTTGCCTGGGTAAATTGCGCCTGGGTTCGGTTCAACTCGGTAATTCCATTGGCGTTTTAGTCGTCTCCTTATTATTAGGCCAGCAGCACTTCAGCATTAACACGGACGCGCTGAACTTAGGTTTTATGCTGTTTATTTTTTGCGTTGGCGTAGAAGCGGGACCTAACTTTTTTTCAATTTTCTTCCGCGACGGCAAAAATTATCTGATGCTGGCGCTGGTGATGGTCGGCAGCGCGCTGCTGATCGCGTTAGGACTGGGCAAACTGTTTGGCTGGGATATCGGGCTTACGGCCGGTATGCTGGCCGGCTCTATGACGTCAACCCCCGTGCTCGTGGGCGCCGGTGATACCCTGCGCCATTCCGGCATGGCGGGCGCGCAGCTCTCTACCGCCCTCGACCATCTGAGCCTGGGCTACGCCCTGACCTATCTGATTGGTCTGGTGAGCCTGATCGTTGGCGCGCGCTACCTGCCAAAACTGCAGCACCAGGATCTGCAGACCAGCGCCCAGCAAATCGCCCGCGAGCGCGGCCTGGATACCGATTCCAAACGTAAAGTCTATCTCCCGGTTATCCGCGCCTACCGCGTCGGACCGGAGCTGGTGGCATGGGCAGACGGCAAAAATCTTCGCGAACTGGGGATTTACCGCCAGACGGGCTGCTACATCGAACGTATCCGCCGCAACGGCATTCTGGCGAACCCGGACGGCGACGCGGTGCTGCAGATGGGCGACGACATCGCGCTGGTGGGTTACCCGGACGCGCACGCCCGTCTCGACCCGAGCTTCCGTAACGGCAAAGAGGTGTTCGACCGCGACCTGCTCGACATGCGTATCGTCACCGAAGAGATCGTGGTGAAAAACCATAACGCCGTGGGCCGCCGTCTGGCGCAGCTGAAGCTGACCGACCACGGCTGCTTCCTCAACCGGGTGATCCGCAGCCAGATTGAAATGCCCATCGACGACAACGTCGTGCTCAACAAAGGCGACGTGCTACAGGTCAGCGGCGACGCGCGACGCGTAAAAACCGTTGCCGACCGCATCGGCTTTATCTCCATTCACAGCCAGGTCACCGACCTGCTGGCCTTCTGCGCCTTCTTCATTGTTGGCCTGATGATCGGGATGATCACCTTCCAGTTCAGCAACTTTAGCTTCGGCATCGGTAACGCCGCCGGTCTGCTGTTCGCCGGGATCATGCTGGGCTTCCTGCGAGCCAACCATCCGACCTTCGGCTACATTCCGCAGGGCGCGCTGAACATGGTGAAAGAGTTCGGTCTGATGGTGTTTATGGCGGGCGTTGGCCTGAGCGCGGGCAGCGGCATCGGCCACAGCCTGGGCGCCGTCGGCTGGCAGATGCTGGTTTCCGGACTTATCGTCAGCCTGGTGCCGGTGGTGATCTGCTTCCTGTTCGGCGCCTACGTGCTGCGTATGAACCGCGCCCTGCTGTTCGGGGCAATGATGGGGGCGCGTACCTGTGCCCCGGCGATGGAAATCATCAGCGATACCGCGCGCAGCAACATCCCGGCGCTGGGGTATGCAGGCACCTATGCTATCGCGAACGTACTGCTGACGCTGGCGGGTACGCTGATTATCATCATCTGGCCGGGACTCGGATAACTCCTAAGTTTGCGCGTAATGAAAAAATTTTTGTAACGCGCAGAACTTTTTTAGCAGGGGGCAGTCATAACTAGTGCCACTGCTTTTCTTTGATGTCCCCAATTTGTGGAGCCCATCAACCCCGCCGTTTTGGTTCAAGGTTGATGGGTTTTTTGTTGCCTGAAATTCCCCTTTCTGTAATCTGACCTTTTCTCTTCCCACCAAAACACATATGATTAAACGAATATGATTTAATCTACCCTCAGGAACACCCATGCTCCACCCGCTCCACCTCTTCAAAATCCTCTCCGACGAAACGCGACTCGCCATCGTCATGCTACTCCGTGAAGCGGGCGAACTGTGCGTCTGCGATCTCTGCGCCGCCACCGCCGAATCTCAGCCGAAAGTCTCCCGCCATATGGCCTTGCTGCGCGAGGCCGGGCTGGTTATCGATCGTCGCGAGGGCAAATGGGTCCATTACCGTCTCTCTCCCAACATGCCGGCATGGGCGGCAGCCGTTATCGACACCAGCTGGAACTGCCTGCGGGAAGAGACGCGCATGAAGCTGAAAAACCGACTCCCGGGCTCATGCTAATCAAAACATATTCATTAAATCAGATATAACGGAGTAAGCAATGTTTCTGGCAGGGGCAATTTTTCTGTTTACGCTGGTACTGGTCATCTGGCAGCCCAAAGGGCTCAGTATCGGCTGGAGCGCGACCATTGGCGCCGTGCTGGCGCTGGCCAGCGGGGTAATTCACATTAACGATATACCTGTGGTCTGGAATATCGTCTGGAACGCCACGGCAACGTTTATCGCCGTCATCATCATCAGCCTGCTGCTGGATGAGTCCGGCTTTTTCGAGTGGGCGGCGCTGCACGTTGCCCGCTGGGGAAACGGTCGCGGGCGATTGCTGTTTACTTATATCGTGCTGCTGGGTGCGGCCGTGGCGGCGCTGTTTGCCAATGACGGCGCGGCGCTGATCCTGACGCCTATCGTCATCGCCATGCTGCTGGCGCTGGGGTTCAGCAAGCAGGCCACGCTGGCGTTTGTGATGGCGGCAGGTTTTATCGCCGATACCGCCAGCCTGCCGCTGATTGTCTCCAACCTGGTCAACATCGTGTCGGCAGACTTCTTTAAGCTGGGGTTCAGCGAATACGCCTCGGTGATGATCCCCGTTGATATCGCCGCGATTGTCGCAACGCTGGTAATGCTGCATCTTTTCTTCCGCAAGGAGATTCCCCCGGAACATGACCTGGCGAAACTTCAGGAGCCCGCGCGGGCCATTCACGATCTCCCGACGTTCAGAACGGGCTGGATCGTGCTGCTGCTTCTGCTCGTTGGCTTCTTTGTGCTTGAACCTCTCGGCATTCCGGTCAGCGCCATCGCCACCGTCGGCGCGCTGATTTTATTCGCTGTCGCAAAACGGGGACATGCAATAAACACCGGAAAAGTGCTGCGCGGCGCACCCTGGCAAATTGTTATTTTCTCGCTCGGGATGTATCTGGTGGTGTATGGCATGCGCAATGCCGGGCTGACGGATTATCTTACTGGCGTGCTGAATAGCCTGGCCGGACACGGACTGTGGGCCACCACGCTGGGAACCGGATTCATCACCGCGTTCCTGTCATCCATAATGAACAATATGCCCACGGTGCTGATTGGCGCGCTCTCCATTGAGGGCAGTACGGCGACGGGATTGATTAAGGACGCGATGATTTACGCCAACGTGATTGGCTGCGATCTGGGGCCAAAAATCACGCCTATCGGCAGCCTCGCCACCCTGCTCTGGCTCCACGTGCTGGCGCAGAAAAACATGACGATTACCTGGGGCTACTATTTCCGGACGGGCATCATCATGACGCTGCCGGTCCTGTTTGTGACGCTCGCCGCGCTGGCGCTACGTCTCTCCTTCACACTGTAATGAGCCACTGATATGAGCCACATCACCATCTACCACAACCCAGCCTGCGGCACCTCGCGCAATACGCTGGAGATGATCCGCAACAGCGGCACGGAGCCGGAGATTATCCTCTATCTGGAAACCCCGCCGTCGCGCGATAAGCTGACCACCCTGATTGCCGACATGGGGATTTCGGTGCGGGATCTGCTGCGCAAAAACGTGGAGCCCTATGAACAGCTCGGCCTTGCTGAAGATATCTTCAGCGACGACCAGCTTATCGAGTTTATGCTGCAACACCCGATCCTGATTAACCGTCCGATTGTGGTCACGCCGCTGGGCACGCGTTTGTGCCGCCCGTCTGAAGTTGTCCTCGACATTCTGCCGGACGCGCAGAAAGGAGCGTTTACGAAAGAGGATGGCGAAGCCGTCGTGGACGCCAGCGGGAAAAAAATCGAACCCAGGTAAAACAGGCAGGGCGAGTGATGCCTAAGGGTTCCCCTCGCCCGCAATTCTCCCCACCATCGCCCGAATTTCCTCCCGGCTTAATGGCTCTCGGTCAGTCACATAGTGCAGCGTCATCCCTTCGATGAAGGCATCCAGCGCGCGGGTGGTGACCGGGTCGAACCACTGCTCCAGCGTGGTCTGGCTCATTTTCATCCAGTCCTGCATCACCGTTTTGAGCGCCGCGCTGCGGTGCATAAAGGCGTAAAGCTGATACATCAGCGCCATGTTGTGCGGCGTGGTCACCTGCGAGCTGTGGATCAGGGTGGTGATGGATTCACACGCCATTTCCGGCCCGGTGACGCCCGCGAAGAAATCCCGGTACTGCTGCGACATCTGGCGGGTAAACCACGTAAAGGCCTCCTCCAGCAGCGGCTCCATGCCGTCGAAATAGTAGGTCATTGACCCCAGCGGCACGCCCGCGCAGGTGGCGATTTTACGATGCGTGACGGCGTGAATACCGTGTTCAGCAATGGTGTCGAGCGTCGCCTGGAGAATTTTTTCACGTCGATGCGGATCGTTCGGTGGTCTGTTCATAAATCCCTCACCTGGTTTGTGTACAAATGTACACAAAGTTGCTAGTGTTGTCGCTACTGTTGTACTTCTGGTGCCACCCCAATGACGCTGACCTCTCCCCGCAAAGCCCTGCAGCTCCGCATGTGGGCGCTGTTTATGTTCTTCTTCATTCCCGGTCTGCTGATGGCCTCCTGGGCCACGCGCACCCCCGCCATACGCGACATTTTGTCCGTTTCTACCGCGGAAATGGGCATCGTGCTGTTCGGCCTGTCGATAGGCTCAATGAGCGGCATCCTCTGCTCCGCGTGGCTGGTGAAGCGCTTTGGCACGCGGGCGGTGATCCGCACCACCATGTGCTTCGCGGTGTTCGGGATGGTAGTGCTGAGCGTGGCGCTGTGGTTTGCCTCGCCGGTGCTGTTTGCCCTGGGGCTGACGGTATTTGGCGGCAGCTTCGGCTCGGCAGAGGTTGCGATTAACGTTGAAGGGGCGGCGGTCGAGCGCGAGATGAACAAAACCGTGCTGCCCATGATGCACGGCTTTTACAGTCTCGGCACGCTCGCCGGCGCGGGCGTCGGGATGGCGCTGACGGCCTTTGGCATGAGCGCGAATCTGCATATCCTGCTGGCGGCGCTGGTATGCATCATTCCGATCCTGACCGGCATTCGGGCGATCCCGAACGGTACCGGCAAGAATTCCGCTGAAGAACAGCATTCGACGGAAAAAGGGCTGCCCTTCTACCGCGATTTCCAGCTGATGCTCATCGGCGTGGTGGTGCTGGCGATGGCCTTCGCGGAAGGTTCTGCCAACGACTGGCTGCCGCTGCTGATGGTGGACGGCCACGGCTTTAGTCCGACCTCCGGCTCGCTGATTTACGCCGGGTTTACGCTGGGGATGACCGTCGGGCGCTTCACCGGCGGCTGGTTTATCGACCGCTACAGCCGCGTGGCGGTAGTGCGCGCCAGCGCCCTGCTCGGCGGCCTGGGTATCGCGATGATCGTCTTTGTGGACGTGGACTGGATTGCCGGGGTCTCGGTGATCCTCTGGGGTCTGGGCGCGTCGCTCGGCTTCCCGCTGACTATTTCGGCCGCCAGCGACACCGGCCCGGATGCCCCGACCCGCGTCAGCGTGGTGGCGACCACGGGCTACCTCGCCTTCCTGGTCGGGCCGCCGCTGCTCGGTTTCCTCGGTGAGCACTACGGGCTGCGCAGCGCCATGCTGGTGGTGTTAGGGTTGGTTATCATCGCGGCGCTGGTGGCGCGCGCGGTGGCAAAGCCGGAAACGGAACAAACGTCAATGGAGAAGGGATATGAGCGTTAAACTGATCGCCGTCGACATGGATGGCACATTCCTGAGTGATGCCAAGACCTATAACCGCCCGCGCTTTCTGGCGCAGTATGCGCGCATGAAGGAGCAAGGCATTCGCTTTGTGGTCGCCAGCGGCAACCAGTATTACCAGCTGATCTCCTTCTTCCCGGAGATTGCGCATGAAATTGCCTTTGTTGCCGAAAACGGCGGCTGGGTGGTCGATGCAGGGGAAGATGTGTTCAACGGCGAGCTGACAAAAGCGCATTTCAGCACCGTGGCCACCGTCTTAAACGACGTCCCCGGCATTGAGATTATCGCCTGCGGGAAAGGCAGCGCCTACACGCTTAAGGCCTATGACGATGCCTTCATTGATATCGCGTCAAAATATTATCACCGCCTCGAAAGGGTGCAGGATTTCAACAGCCTGAACGACATCTTCTTCAAGTTCGGGCTCAACGTTTCCGATGACGAAATTCCGCGCATCCAGGCGCTGCTGCATGAAAAGCTGAGTGACATTATGGTGCCCGTCACCACCGGTCACGGCAGCATTGACCTGATTATCCCCGGCGTGCATAAAGCCAACGGCCTGCGGATCCTGCAAACGCGCTGGGGCATCGAGGACAGCGAAGTGGTGGCCTTTGGTGATAGCGGCAACGACGTGGAGATGCTGCGTCAGTCCGGGTTCAGCTTTGCGATGGCAAATGCCAAACCGCATATTAAAGCGGAGGCGCGCTTTGAAGCACCGCATAATAACGAGGAAGGCGTTTTAAACGTAATTGAGAAGGTGTTAAACGGGGAGGCACCGTTTAATTGACCGCGTGCGGTCTGGCGGCCTCGCCCTTCACCTGGCCCTCTCCCCAAAAGGGGAGAGGGAAAAAAAATTATGGTTGCAGGGCGTTTCCGACGCGTTTGTCCTTCAGGAACACCACCATCAGGCCAACCCACAGCACGCCGTTGGCGAGGTTAAACAGGCTGAACAACCCGTTGCCGCCCAGCGCGTAGGCGTGCTTGCTCACCTCGATACCGACGGTAAAAATCAGCATCTGCAGCATGCCCATCGCCGCAGAGACCGTACCTTTACTCATCTCGCTCGCAAACAGGGTCAGGCGCACCAGGCCAGCGTTCGCCACGCCAATTCCGAAGGCATAAATGCTCAGCCCCGCCGTCATCCACAGGTAGGCGTGGGATGACGCGACGGTCGCTACCGCAGCCAGAATCAGCCCTGCCGCAATCGGCCAGCCGCCCATGATAATCAGTGAACGCACGGTGCGGCGAGACGTCAGACGGGCCAGCACCAGGTTACCGATAATCAACGCGCCAAAGATCGGCACCTGCAGCAGGCCGTACTCGTAGCTGCTGAGCTTTTCGCCGCTGATGATAATAACCGGTGACTGCGCGATCCACGCCAGCAGAGGCAGGCTAACGAATCCGGTCGCCAGCGCCCCCGCCACAAAGCGGCCATTTTGCAACACTGCTTTGTAATCCCGGCCCAGCTCTTTCAGCGAGAGTTTTTCGCCCAGACGGGTAGCCGTTTCCGGCATCGCGCGGTGCAGGCCGAAGAACGCGATGGCGGCGAGAACAGCAAAGAGCACAAACATCCCTTCCCACGGCGCAACGTGCACCCACGCGGCTCCCACCAGCGGCCCGAGTAAGGGGGCGATCAGCGCCACGTTCGCCATCAGCGCGGTAATTTTGATACACACCGCCTCCTCAAACGACTCCTGGATGGCGGCATACCCCACGGCACCGATAAAGCACAGGCTCACCCCCTGCAGGAAACGCAACAGGGTAAATTGTTCAATGTTTTGCGCCAGCAGCGTGGCGAGGCAGGTAACGATAAACCACACCACGCCCGTCAGCATCACCGGACGGCGGCCAATACGATCCGACAGCGGGCCTAACAGCCACTGCAAAAACATGCCGCCAGCCAGATAGGCGGTCATGGAGGTCGGCACCCACTCGATTCCCGCGTTGTACTGCTCCACAACGGCCAGCATACCGGGCTGGATCATATCGTTGCCGATATAGGTAGAGAATTCGTAGAGCACCAGACACAGAGGGAAAAGCAACGCCTGACGACCCAGACGTGAACCAGAAGAAGAACGGTTTAACATGCAATCTCTTTATAATGACAAAATCGCGACGAGTTTAATGAAATGCCGTAATCCGAGATAGTGATTTATCGAGGAGAAACAGAAATAAAGCACATATCGTCTTCGTTTAAGGTTTCCTTAAGTTGACAGATTTATGATAGCGCGATTACTCGTCAATGATCCCTAATTATGGCACTCACTTCCAGCCGTTCAGAATTGTCTAACTTACAGACTAATAAGACAAAACAGCTTTACCGCTTACCGTCCCGCTTTTATGGTTATCAGCTTTTGGTGCTAGTAGCGCTTGCCGTGGTGTTTACGTGGCTATCGCGCGATGAAGCGCTCGACAGATGGATCACCGGTTTTTGGTATGACGCGGCGACACAGACTTTCCCGCTGCAGAAAGACCACCTGCTGGATCTGCTGAACCATCGTCTGGCTAAGTACATTGCGATTGCCTTAGGCGCCGTGGCGCTGCTTTACGGCGCTTACAAACGTAACGCAAGGCTTGTCACAGCCGCGCTGCTGATGGGGCTTGGCGCGCTGGTGGTCGGCGTGCTGAAAAGCATCAGCCAACACAGCTGCCCGTGGGATCTGGTGGAATATGGCGGTAAGGCCGTGTCTTACCCCCTGTTCAGCGCCATTCCGGCAGACAGTGGCCCGGGCCGCTGCTTCCCGGGTGGCCATTCTTCCAGCGGCTTTATGGTGATGGGGCTGTTTTTTGCCTTCTGGCGCGAGCGTCCGCGTCTCGCCTGGAGCTTTGTGGTCCTTGGCGCGGTTCTGGGTCTGGCGATGGGCTTCGGCCAGGTGATGCGCGGGGCACATTTTTTCTCTCACAACCTGTGGGCCGGGTGGTGGGTCTGGTTTTCCCAGGTGGCGGTCTACGGGCTGGTTTCCACCCGGTTTGCAAAAGAGTGATTACGCTATGCTAGAGAATCTGAATTATCAGCTGTTTTATCTGATCAACGCCACCCCGGCCTCGCCAGAGTGGATGATTGATTTTGCCACCTTTCTGGCGAAAGACCTTATCAGCATCGTGCCTGCGCTGGCTGCCATTCTCTGGCTGTGGGGGCCGCGCAGCCAGGTTAAGGCACAGCGCCAGCTGGTGATCAAAGTCGCGATGGCGCTCGGGGTAAGCGTGCTGGTCAGCTATCTTCTCGGCCACGCATTCCCGCACGATCGTCCTTTTGTCGATCGCATTGGCTACACCTTCCTGCACCACGCGCCGGATGACTCTTTCCCGAGCGATCACGGTACGGTTATCTTCACCTTCGCGCTGGCTTTCCTGTTCTGGCATCGCCTGTGGTCGGGGGCGGTGCTGATGGTAGTCGCTGTGGCTATCGCCTGGTCGCGCGTCTATCTTGGCGTCCACTGGCCGCTGGATATGGTGGGTGGTTTCCTGGTGGGGCTGATTGGCTGCGTGAGCGCGGCTATCCTGTGGAATCTCTTCGGTGAGGCGCTCTACCGCGGGCTCTCTTCGCTCTATCGCGCCATTTTTGCCATCCCGATCCGTAAGGGCTGGATACGTGACTAACCCCAACCGGACAGGTTACACTGAGCCCCCGCCCTGCGGGGGCTCACTTTTTTATCCCGAGGAACTATGGAAACACGACGCGATGACCGCATTGCTCAGCTGCTGCAGGCGCTGAAGCGCAGCGATAAGCTGCATCTGAAGGAAGCCGCCAACCTCCTCGGCGTCTCAGAGATGACCATTCGTCGCGATCTGAACAGCGACAGCGCCCCCGTGGTACTGCTGGGCGGGTACATCGTCCTTGAGCCGCGCAGCGCCAGCCATTATCTGATCAGCGACCAGAAGACGCGTCTGGTTGAAGAGAAGCGCAAAGCCGCGCGCCTTGCGGCTACGCTGGTTCAGCCGCACCAGACGCTGTTTTTTGACTGCGGCACCACCACGCCGTGGATTATCGAAGCCATCGACAGCAGCATTCCCTTTACCGCCGTGTGCTACTCCCTGAACACCTTTCTGGCGCTTCAGGAGAAACCCGAGTGCCGGGTGATCCTCTGCGGCGGCGAGTTTCACGCCAGCAACGCCATCTTTAAGCCGCTTAACCTGCAGGACACGCTTAGTAATTTATGCCCGGACATCGCGTTTTATTCTGCCGCAGGCGTGAACGTGCGCCAGGGTGCAACCTGCTTTAATCTGGAGGAGCTGCCGGTGAAGAACTGGGCGTTAAATGCCGCGCAGTATCATGTGCTGGTGGTCGATCACAGCAAGTTTGGCAAGGTGCGTTCGGCAAGAATGGGCGAGCTGGCGCAGTTTGACGCCATCGTCAGCGATTGCCGCCCCGATGACGAGATTGTGGCCCATGCAAAGGCACAGCAGGTGAAGTTGATGTATTGAGGTTATGCCGGGTAAGCGCAGCGCCACCCGGCATAAAACTTAACTAAACCAGCTGCCAAACCAGCTATGGAATTTCATCAACACGAAATCCCACATCCGGCTGAAGAAGCCGCCCTCTTCCACCGCTTCCATCACAATCAGCGGACGCTGTTCAATCGACTTGCCGTTTAGCTGGAAATCAATCGTCCCGACCACCTGGCCTTTTTTCAGCGGCGCGGTGAGCTGCGGCTCGGTCAGGGTATAGCTTGCTTTCAGGTTTTTCAGCTGACCGCGTGGAATGGTCACGGAACCGGCCTCACCCGCCCCCAGATTCACCTCGCTCTTATCACCAAACCAGACGCGCTGGCTGACGAACGTGGCATCCGGTTTAATCGGCGTCACGGTTTCATAGAAGCGGAAGCCCCAGGTCAGCAGTTTTTCTGACTCGTTAAAGCGGATGCGGTCGGTTTTGGTGCCCAGCACCACCGAGATCAGGCGCATGTCGCCCTGCGTCGCGGAGGCCACCAGGTTGTAGCCCGCGCCGGCCGTGGTGCCGGTCTTCATTCCGTCCACGTTAACGTTGCTACTCCACAGCAGGCGGTTGCGGTTCGGCTGGCGAATTTTGTTGAAGGTAAACTCTTTCTCTTTGTGGATGGCGTATTCATCCGGCACGTCGTGGATCAGCGCTTTTCCCAGCAGCGCCATGTCGCGCGCGGTACTGAACTGTCCCGGCGCATCCAGGCCGTGGACCGTTTTGAAGGTGGTGTTGGTTAAGCCGAGCTTTTGCGCATAGCCATTCATCAAACCAATGAAAGAATCCTGACTGCCGGCAACGTAGTCGGCCAGCGCGATACACGCATCATTTCCCGACTGAATGATTACCCCTTTGTTCAGATCGGAGACGGAGACCTGATCGCCTGGCTTCAGGAACATCACCGACGAGCCCCGCAGCGCCGGGTTGCCGGTAGCCCAGGCATCCTTCCCGATGGTGACCATATCGTCCAGCTTGATCTTGCCCGCTTTTAACGCCTGCCCGACCACATAGCTGGTCATGATTTTGGTCAGGCTGGCCGGATCGAGTTTCTCATCCGCATTGCCTTCCGCCAGCACTTTACCGCTGGAATAGTCCATCAGGATCCAGGCGCGCGCGTCCACAGGCGGCGCTTCGGGCGCAGCCTGTTCAGCCGCGTAGAGTGTTGGTGCAAACAGGAAAAGGAGCGCAGAGCCTGCCGCCAGGCTGCGCAGAGAAGTCATTTTTCGCGTCATAAATGCCACCCGAGTGTCCATTCAAAAATTACGTCACATCACCGTGTCGCAAGAAGCGATGAGTAATAGCGCACTAAAACGGTTAAAGAAACCCAACGAGGGTAAAGTTATTAAAGTTTATGCAATAACATTCATTTACGCTTTGATTCAGGCGATTTTTTTGTCTTCTGTTGCGTAATTGTTAGGTTTATCTCACCATGGCAAAAAGCCGACCCGGATTCACACTCAACAGGAGTAAATATGATTACGCTGTGGGGCAGGAATAATTCGACCAACGTTAAGAAAGTGCTCTGGACGCTGGAGGAACTGGATTTACCGTTTAACCAAATCATGGCTGGCATGTCGTTCGGCGTGAACAAAGAGGCCGACTATCTGGCGATGAACCCGAACGGCCTGGTGCCGCTGCTGCGCGATGACGAAACAGACGCAACGCTTTGGGAGTCCAACACCATTGTGCGTTACCTCGCCGCCCAGTACGGTCTTGGCCGCCTGTGGGTTGAAAACCCGGCGCAGCGCGCGCAGGGTGAGAAGTGGATGGACTGGGCAAATCAGACGCTCTCTCCCGTTCACCGCGTGATCCTGATGGGGCTGGTGAGAACCCCTGAAGCCGAGCGCGACTACCCCGCCATTCATGCCGCGCAGGATGCCTGCGAAAACCTGTTTGCGATGATGGACGATGAGCTGGCGAAGCACGCCTGGTTCTCCGGCGATACGTTCGGCGTGGGGGACATTGCCGTAGCGCCGTTCGTCTGGAACCTGACCAACCTCGGTCTGAAATGGACGCCGCGCCCGAACCTTGACCGCTGGCTTAAGCAGCTTAGCGAGCGCCCGGCATACCGTAACGTGGTGATGATCCCGGTCACCTGATTACGCACCGGACGGGCTGACTTTTAACAGCTGCCCGTCCGTTTCGTCGGTCAGGACATACAGATAGCCATCCGGCCCCACCCGCACGTCGCGAATACGTTGCTCCCGGTCGCCCAGGATCCGCCCGTCCTCCGTCACCTTATTGCCGTCCACGCTCAGCACGATAACGTCCTTTTCCTTCAGCGCCCCGATAAACAGCTTGTTTTTCCACTGCGGGAACACGTCGCTATTATAGAACGCCATGCCGCTGACCGCGGGCGACACTTTCCAGACAAACAGCGGCTTTTCGGCTCCCTCAACGTGCTCGCCTTTGGCTTCCGGGATTTTCAGCCCGCTGTAGTTAATGCCGTGCGTCGCCAGCGGCCAGCCATAATTTTTGCCCTTCTCCGGGATGTTGATTTCATCCCCGCCGCGCGGGCCGTGCTCGTTCAGCCACAGCGTGTCGCTCCACGGGTTCATCGCCATCCCCTGCGGGTTGCGAATGCCGTAGGACCAAATTTCCGGCCGCGCGCCGGAGGTGTTCACAAAGGGGTTATCCGGCGGCACTTTACCGTCTTCGGTGAGGCGCACCACCTTACCCTGCAGCTTGTCCAGATCCTGCGCCGTCGGGCGCTGGTTGTTCTCGCCGAGTCCAATAAAGAGATACCCTTTGCCGTCGAACACCAGTCGCCCACCAAAATGGTTACCGGTAGAGAGTTTCGGCATCTGGCGGAACACTACCTGGAATCCCTCGATGCGGGAAAGATCGTCGCTCAGGCGACCATAGCCCACCGCCGTTCCGGCCTTGCCGTCACGCCCGGCTTCGGCGTAGCTCAGCCAGACGCGGCGCGACTTTTCAAAATCAGGCGCCAGCACCACGTCCAGCAGTCCTCCCTGGCCGTTCGCCCACACCTTCGGCACGCCGACAATGGGATCGGAAAGTCCTTTCCCGGCCTGCCAGCGCTTGAGCTGCCCGCCCTTAAGAGTGACCAGTAAACCGTCATTACCCGGCAGGAACGCCATCGACCAGGGGTGATCGAGTCGGTTTTGCAGCACCTCAACCTTTACCGCCTCTGGCGCAGCAAGAAGCGAAAACGGAATGAACAATGCAGGCAGGAAAATCAACGAGGATCGAGGCATAAAGCGCTCCTTTTTCGGCATATGGCATAAAGATTAGCCATTACCTCCGGGCGCGTTACCACTTTTACAAAAGCTTAATCAGATGGGGGGAGTTGTCTCCCCCCGAACTCAGTGCTGTGCAAGCGTCTCGTGCTTGTTAAGACACATGATGCAAAGAGAGAGCGTTGTCAGGCAGTTTTCAAGCTTCTCCGCGTTTACGGCGATAAAGTTCGGGCAGTCGTGGCGTCCGTTCATCAGACACACCCCTGCAATGGAGAGCACCTCAGCGGCGCGACGCAGCGCCATCAGCTCGCATTCATCGTATTCCGCCTTCAGGGTCGGTGCTTTTTCACGCATGAAATTACACAGTTCAAACAGATTATCACGCAGATGTTCGCTTTCGCTGACTGACATATAGCCCTTTGCCTTTCTGAGCTGCAGATAGGCGGCCAGGTCGATTCGGGCGTTGATCAGCTTGTTAAGCAGATCGCGTTTCAGTCTGTCAACGGACATGCTATTTCCTCCTCTGTCAGCCATGTTGCACATTCAGAATAAGGTCATTTTTTGTACAGTTTAATGCCTGAGATCAATTATTCTTAACTGATTAACATTATTTACAATGTTACAACCTCGGCCTGGCGCATCCGCCTTGCAAAGAGTGTATAAATCCCCCGCGATACGCTGTAAAATCCCGCCCTGATAACTCCATAATTGATGAATTTTTAACCTATGAGCAATGTTACGCACCAGCCGAAAATCGGCTTCGTCTCCCTGGGCTGCCCGAAAAACCTGGTGGATTCAGAACGCATCCTGACCGAACTGCGCACCGAGGGCTATGACGTGGTGCCAAGCTACGACAACGCCGATATGGTGATCGTTAACACCTGCGGGTTTATCGACAGCGCGGTGCAGGAGTCACTGGAAGCGATCGGTGAAGCGCTGACCGAAAACGGCAAAGTGATCGTTACCGGCTGCCTGGGCGCGAAAGTGGACCAAATCCGCGAAGTGCACCCGAAGGTGCTGGAGATCACCGGCCCGCACAGCTACGAGCAGGTGCTGGAACATGTTCATCACTACGTGCCAAAACCAAAGCACAACCCGTTCCTGAGCCTGGTGCCGGAACAGGGCGTGAAGCTGACGCCGCGTCACTACGCCTACCTGAAAATTTCTGAAGGCTGCAACCATCGCTGCACCTTCTGCATCATCCCGTCCATGCGTGGCGATCTGGTGAGCCGTCCGATTGGCGAAGTGCTGGCGGAAGCGAAACGTCTGGCCGACGCGGGCGTGAAGGAGCTGCTGGTGATTTCCCAGGACACCTCAGCTTATGGCGTGGACGTCAAACACCGCTCCGGTTTCCACAACGGCGAGCCGGTGAAAACCAGCATGGTGGGCCTGTGCGAGCAGCTGGCTAAGCTCGGTATCTGGACGCGTCTGCACTACGTTTACCCGTACCCGCACGTTGACGATGTGATCCCGCTGATGGCGGAAGGCAAAATCCTGCCGTACCTGGATATCCCGCTGCAGCACGCCAGCCCGCGTATCCTGAAGCTGATGAAACGCCCTGGCTCCGTTGACCGCCAGCTGGCGCGCATCAAGCAGTGGCGTGAAATCTGTCCGGATCTGACCCTGCGCTCCACCTTTATCGTCGGCTTCCCGGGTGAAACCGAAGAAGACTTCCAGATGCTGCTCGACTTCCTGAAAGAAGCCCGTCTGGACCGCGTCGGCTGCTTCAAGTACAGCCCGGTGGAAGGCGCAACCGCCAACGAGCTGGCGGATCAGGTGCCGGAAGAGGTTAAGGAAGAGCGCTGGAACCGCTTCATGCAGCTGCAACAGCAGATTTCTGCCGAGCGTCTGCAGGAGAAAGTGGGCCGCGAGATCATGGTTATCATCGACGAAGTGGACGAAGAAGGCGCGATTGGCCGCAGCATGGCGGACGCCCCTGAAATCGACGGCGCGGTGTACCTGAACGGCGAAACCAACGTTAAGCCGGGTGATATTATTCGCGTCAAAGTTGAAAACGCGGACGAGTATGACCTGTGGGGTAGCCGGGTTTAATCTCACTGCACATCTTTTACAGGCCGGGTAAGGCGTAGCCGCCACCCGGCACATTTCACTGCACTACCCCTTAATCCTCGGATCCAGCGCATCGCGCAGCCCGTCACCTAACAGGTTAAACGCCAGCACGGTCAGGAAAATCGCCAGGCTCGGGAAGATCGCCACGTGCGGCGCAATCACCATATCCGCCCTCGCCTCGTTTAGCATCGCGCCCCACTCCGGTGTCGGAGGCTGCGCGCCTAAGCCCAGAAACGACAGGCTGGCCGCCGAAATAATCGACACGCCGATACGCATGGTGAAATAGACCACGATGGACGATACCGTCCCGGGCAGAATATGGCTGAACAGAATGGTGGTATCGCTGGCCCCCATGCTGCGGGCGGATTCAATAAACGTCTGCTGTTTCAGCACCAGCGTGTTGCCGCGCACCAGGCGGGCAAAGGCCGGAATCGAAAAGACCGCCACCGCGATGATGACGTTGGCCATGCCGCTGCCCATGATCGCCACCACGGCAATCGCCAGCAGAATGCCGGGAAAGGCAAACAGCACGTCGCAGATGCGCATGATGATGCGGTCCCACCAGCCTTCATAATACCCGGCGACGAGCCCCAGCACGGTACCGATAGCCGCGCCGATCAGCACCGCGACTACCCCGGCGGCGAGAGAAATTTGCGCCCCCACCAGCACGCGGCTGAAGATATCGCGGCCAAGCGAGTCCACGCCGAACCAGTGCAGCATTGAGGGGCCGTCGTTCAGACGGTCGTAGTCAAAGTAGTTTTCCGCATCAAACGGCGCTACCCACGGCGCAACGATCGCCACCGCAATCAGCACCAGCACGAACAGCCCCGCCGCCATTGCGACCGGCTGACGGCGAAAACGTCGCCAGAATTCGGACCACGGGGTGCGGACATGCTCCGGTTTCAGCCCCGGCATCGCGTTCAAAACGGCCTGACGCCGCCAGTTCAACAATCGCATCTTACTTATACCTGATGGCCGGGTTAATGGCGGCGTAGAGCACGTCCACCACTAAGTTGATAAGAATAAACTCCAGCGAGAAAAGCAGGACTTCTGCCTGAATCACCGGGTAGTCGCGCATCTCGACGGAATCGACCAGCAGGCGCCCCAGCCCCGGCCAGTTGAAGACCTTTTCCACGACGATAGAGCCACCCAGCAGGAAACCAAACTGCAGCCCCATCATCGTCACCACCGGGATCATCGCATTGCGGAACCCGTGCTTGAGAATGACCCACTTCTCGCTGACTCCTTTCGCCCGCGCGGTGCGAATATAATCTTCGCTCAGCACGTCCACGAACGAGGCGCGGGTAAAGCGGGCCATCACCGCCGACACGGCAGCGCCCAGCGTCATGGAGGGCAGAATGTAATGCTTCCAGGTATCGGCCCCGACGGTCGGCAGCCAGCCCAGTTCAACGGAGAAGATCTGCATCAGCAGCATCCCCAGCGCGAACGCCGGGAAGGAGATGCCGGTCACCGCCAGGGCCATGCCGAGCTTGTCCGGCCAGCGGTTGCGCCAGACGGCCGCAATAATCCCCGCGCCCAGCCCAAACGCCACCGCCCAGCCCATGCTGGCAATCGTTAACCAGAACGTGGGCATAAAGCGGCTGGCAATCTCCTCCGACACCGGACGCCTCGACACCATCGAGATACCAAAATCGCCCTGCAGAACGTTGCACATATAGTGCAGAAACTGCATATACAGCGGCTGGTCGAGGCCCAGCTGTTTACGCACCAGCTCAATGACGGTGGCATCCGCTTCGGGCCCGGCTACCAGGCGCGCCGGATCGCCCGGCAGCATGTGGACAAACAAAAACACCAGCACCGCCACTATCAGCAGCGTCGGGATAAGCCCCAGCAGACGTTTACAAACATAATTCAGCATGAGGTTTATTTTAAATCCGCATCGTCAAAGCTAAAGCCGGTGTCCGGCATGATGTAGAACCCGGTCAGCGCTTTGTTATGGGCTGAGACCAGTTTCTCCACCACCAGCGGTACCCACGGCGACTCTTTCCAGATAATGTCCTGCGCTTCTTTGTAGAGGCGGGCTTTCTCTTCCGGTTTGGTGGTTTTCAGGGCATCGGCCAGGTCTTTGTCCACCTGCGGATTGCTGTAAAACGCGGTGTTGAACAGGGTTGGCGGCCAGTTCTGCGAGGCGAACAGCGGCGACAGCGCCCAGTCGGCTTCACCGGTCGAGGCCGTCCAGCCTGTGTAGAACATCCGCACGCCGCTCTCTTTCTG
Source organism: Enterobacter cloacae complex sp. P13B (assembly GCF_014895915.1). Taxonomy (NCBI): domain Bacteria; kingdom Pseudomonadati; phylum Pseudomonadota; class Gammaproteobacteria; order Enterobacterales; family Enterobacteriaceae; genus Enterobacter; species Enterobacter cloacae complex sp. P13B. The sequence goes on along the minus strand of NZ_JADBQN010000006.1, from coordinate 105,436 downwards.
CCCTTTCCCCTCCACTTCTGCCGCACGCTGCCCGGCATCCATCGCGGTCACCTGCGCCTTAATCCCCACCTGCGCCAACTGCTGCTGGGTAAACTGCAGCACCTTCTGCGCGGTACTGTGGTTATGCGACGACCACAGCGTGGTGCTGAAGCCGTTCGGGAAACCCGCCTCTTTCAGCAGCTCGCGCGCTTTAGCCGGATCGTACGGCCATGGCTGATAGCTTTGCGCATACGCGATAGACGGCGGCAGCACGCCGGTGGCCGGGGTGGCATAACCCGCAAAAGCGACCTTCACCAGCGCCTGACGGTTAATGGCATAGTTGATGGCTTCACGCACCTTCGGGTTATCGAACGGCTTCTGCGTGACGTTCATGCTGATGTAGCGCTGCATGATAGACGGGCTGGCAACCAGCTCCAGCTTGCTGTTTTTCTGCAGAATGGCGGCCTGCTCATACGGGATGGGGAAGGCAAACTGCGCCTCGCCGGTTTGCAGCATTGCCGCGCGGGTGTTGTTATCCACCACCGGGCGCCAGGTGATGGTGTCCAGCTTCGGCAGCCCCTGCTGCCAGTATCCCGCGAATTTTTTCACCTTCACAAAATCGGTCTGGTTCCAGGTGAGCAGCTCGTACGGCCCGGTTCCCACCGGGTGGAAACCGATCTCTTTACCGTACTTTTTCAGCGCGGCGGGCGAGATCATCGCCGTCGCCGGATGCGCCAGAATATTGATAAACGCGGAGAATGGCTCTTTCAGAGTGATTTTTACCGTTGCCGGGTCAACTACCTCGGTGCTGGCGATATTTTTATACAGGTTATAGCGCTTGAGGCTGTTTTGAGGATTGCTGGCACGGTCGAGGTTGACCTTTACCGCCTCCGCATTGAAATCAGTCCCGTCCTGGAACTTCACGCCGGAACGGAGCTTGATGGTATAGACCAGCCCGTCGTCGGATACGGTGTACCCCTCCGCCAGCACATTTTTCAGCTTCATCTCTCTGTCGAGACCAAACAGCCCCTGATAGAACGATTTCGCCACCGCCTGGGAGAGCGTGTCGTTGGCGTCGTACGGATCGAGCGTGGTGAAGTTGGAGCCGACGGCAACCACCACGTCTTTGGCGGCGAACGCGGGGGCAGCGGCCAGGGCTGCCGTCACGCTCGCGGCTAACAACCATCTACGCGCTACAAATGTAACCATTGTGTTCTCCTGCCTGTTGTAAGTTATAACCGTGAGAAGGCATTGTCCTGGCGCGGCGGAGCCACGAAGTGGCCCGGACCAACCTCACGCAGCGTGACGCGCTCCACGGCTTCGCCCCGTTTACGAATGTTGCTCGGCATCTCATCCTGCAGCAGCACGCGCTGGCCGTGACGGTGCGCGGGATCGGCAACCGGCACTGCCGCAATAAGCTTGCGGGTGTACGGGTGCTGCGGGTTCTCAAACACCGCCCTTCGCGGGCCAATCTCCACGATCTGCCCCATAAACATCACCGCCACGCGGTGGCTGATGCGCTCTACCACCGCCATATCGTGCGAGATAAACAGGAAGGCAATCCCCATATCCCGCTGTAAATCCAGCAGTAAGTTGATAATTTGCGCCCGGATCGAGACATCCAGCGCCGAGACGGACTCATCCGCAATCACCACCTTCGGGTTCAGCGCCAGCGCGCGGGCGATGCAGATACGCTGCCGCTGCCCGCCGGAAAACTCGTGCGGATAACGCCAGGCGTGTTCCGGCTTCAGGCCAACGCGCTCCAGCAGCCAGGCCACGCGACGCTGCGCCGCCTCGCCGTCGAGCAGGTTATGCACCCGCAGCGGCTCCATAATTGAGTACCCTACCGTATGGCGCGGGTCGAGAGAGGCATACGGATCCTGGAAGATAAACTGAATATCTCGCCGTATCGCCTGTAATTTATTATCTGGCAGGGTGTCGATACGTTCACCGTTAAAGGTTATCGTCCCCTCCTGGGTCTCCACGAGCCTGAGCAGCGCCCGCCCGGTGGTGGATTTCCCACAGCCGGACTCTCCTACCAGCGCCAGCGTTTCACCCGGCCAGAGATCGAAACTGACGTTTTCCACCGCATGCACTTCGCGCTTCAGGCGGTTGAAAATTCCGCTGCGCAGCGGAAAGCGGGTCACCAGATTGCGCACTTCGAGTATCGGTTTGCCCGACACCACGGTGTCCTGCTCGCCTTCATCCTCCTGCGGCTCTGTCGCCTCCAGGGAAATCAGCGGAAAACGGCGCGGCAAATCGCTGCCGTTCATCGCCCCAAGCCGCGGCACCGCCGCCAGCAGCGCTTTGGTGTAAGGATGCTCGGGGGCATGGAAAATCTGCTCGACCGCACCGGTTTCCACAGCATTGCCCTTGTGCATTACCAGCACCCGATCGGCGATGTCAGCCACTACGCCCATATCGTGGGTGATGAAAATCACCCCCATCTCCATCTCCTGCTGCAGCACTTTGATGAGCTGCAGGATCTGCGCCTGAATCGTCACGTCCAGCGCCGTCGTCGGTTCATCGGCGATCAGCACCGCCGGACGGCAGGAGAGCGCCATGGCAATCATCACCCGCTGGCGCATGCCGCCGGAAAGCTGATGCGGGTAGCGCCCCAGAATGGCCTGCGCCTCCGGAATGCGTACCAGCTCCAGCATCCGTCGGGCCTCTTTGAGCGCCTCATCGCCGCTCAGCCCCTGATGCAGTCGGATGGACTCGGCAATTTGTTCCCCGACCGGGAACACCGGGTTCAGGGAGGTCATCGGCTCCTGGAAGATCATCGCGATATCCGCCCCGCGCACGCCCTGCATCTGCGCGCCGCTCAGCTCGTTTAAATCAATGACCTGACGGTTACGGCGGCGCAGGAGCATTTTCTCGCTGCTGATTTGCCCGCCCGTCTGTTCCAGCAGGCGCATCAGCGCCAGCGCGGTGACCGATTTACCGGAGCCGGACTCGCCAACAATCGCCAGCGTCTCGCCGCGCCTGAGCGAAAACGATAAATTCTGTACTGCGGGGATGAACTGCCGCTCTTCCTGAAACGCAATATTCAGCTGATGGACAGCCAGCACCTCGCGGTTGTCCAGTTCTTCAGTGTGCGGCACGCGCTGCCCCCTTATTCACGATAGATGCCCGTGCTCGGCTCATCACCGGCATAGCCCCAGGCGCGGTACATGCCTTCGCTGTTGAACGGCAGGGCCACGTTGCCCTCACGATCGACCGCAATCAGCCCGCCGACGCCGCCCAGGGCAGGTAATTTTTCCATCACCACGCGCTCGCAGGCCTCGCTCAGGCTTAAACCGCCGTAATCCATCAGCGCGGTGATGTCGTAGGCCGCGAGGGCGCGAATAAACACTTCCCCGGTGCCGGTACACGACACCGCTGCCGTGGCGTTATTGGCATAGCAGCCCGCGCCGGGCAGCGGGCTGTCGCCGACGCGTCCCGGCAGCTTGTTGGTCATGCCGCCCGTTGACGTCGCCGCCGCGAGGTTACCGGCTTTATCGAGCGCCACCGCGCCAACCGTGCCCATTTTGGTGGTTTCATCCAGCGGCGCAGTATGGTCAAGCTGCGTTATTCCCGCCGTACGGGCTTCCAGCAGCTGCTGATAGCGTTCTTCCGTGGAAAACAGATCCGGCGATACCTGTTCCATTCCGTGCTCAAAGGCAAATTTTTCCGCCCCAGCGCCCGCCAGCAGAACGTGCGGGCTCTCCTCCATCACCAGACGCGCCGCCAGCACCGGATTTCGCAGATGGCTCACGCCCGCCACGGCGCCCGCCTTCAGGGTGACGCCGTCCATCACGCAGGCGTCCAGCTCGTGGGTTTCATCCCGGGTAAAGACCGAACCTATTCCGGCATTAAAGAGCGGACACTCTTCCAGCAGACGCACCGCCTCGGTGACCACATCCAGCGCGCTCTCGCCCGCTTCCAGCATTTTCTGGCCCGTTTCCACAATGGCGTACAGCGCGTCAATGTAGCGCTTTTCCTGCTCGGGACTGAGCTGTGCACGGGTGATTGCCCCTGCGCCGCCATGAATTGCGATTACCGCATTAACCATTCGCATCACCCGTTAGCCTGATTCGCGGCTTTTTCTATAAATATCATTATCGTCGATGAAACTTCAGATGATTTTTGAATATAGAAAGACGCAACAGTGATGTAAAGCGTACACCCATCGGGTCATACAGTTAGCCGCACTTTTCTGCCATAATGGGCGCTTTCGTTGTTACTCCGCAGGAGCCCACCATGGATTTTACCGCCGGACTGATGCCGCTTGAGACGGCACTCTCGCAGATGCTTGACCGTATTTCTCCGCTGCATGACGTTGAGACGCTGCCGCTTGTGCGCTGTTTTGGTCGTATTGCCGCGCGCGATATCGTCTCGCCGATGAACGTGCCGGGGTTCGATAACTCCGCGATGGACGGTTACGCGGTGCGCCTGGCGGATCTCCAGACGGGTAACGCCCTGCCGGTGGCGGGTAAAGCCTTTGCGGGCCAGCCGTTTAGCGGCGAATGGCCTGCTGGCACCTGCGTGCGCATCATGACCGGCGCGCCGGTTCCGCAGGGCTGCGACGCCGTGGTGATGCAGGAAGAGACCGAGCAGACCGGCGACGGGGTGCGTTTTACCGCGAACGTTAAAGCGGGCCAGAACATCCGCCGCACGGGCGAAGACATCACCCTCGGCGCGACCGTTTTTGCCGCCGGGCAGAAATTGACGGTAGGTGAACTGCCGGTGCTGGCGTCGCTCGGCATCGCGGAAGTTGACGTTATCCGCAAGGTGCGCGTAGCGGTTTTCTCCACCGGCGACGAGCTGCAGCTTCCGGGCCAGCCGCTGCAGGACGGCCAGATTTATGACACCAACCGCCTGGCGGTACACCTGATGCTGGAGCAGCTGGGCTGCGAGGTGATTAACCTCGGCATCATTCCAGACGACCCGGAAAAACTGCGCGCGGCGTTTATCGAGGCGGACAAATCCGCCGACGTGGTCATCAGCTCCGGCGGCGTCTCCGTGGGCGAAGCGGATTACACTAAAACCCTGCTTGAAGAGCTGGGCGAAATCGCCTTCTGGAAGCTGGCGATTAAGCCGGGCAAACCGTTCGCGTTTGGCAAGCTTCCGCACAGCTGGTTCTGCGGCCTGCCGGGTAACCCGGTCTCTGCGGCACTCACCTTCTACCAGCTGGCGATCCCGCTGCTGGCGAAGCTTTCCGGCAACAAAGCCAGCCCGCTGCCGGAACGCCTGCGCGTGCGTGCCGCTACGCGGCTGAAAAAATCGCCGGGTCGTCTCGATTTCCAGCGCGGCATTCTGGTCCGCGGCGCGGACGGTGAGCTCGAAGTGAGCACCACCGGACATCAGGGCTCGCACATTTTCAGCTCCTTCAGCCAAGGCAACTGCTTTATCGTGCTGGAGCGCGAGCGCGGCAACGTGGAAGCCGGCGAATGGGTTGAGGTTGAGCGCTTTAACCACCTGTTCGGAGGCTGACATGACGGTGGAGCTGAGCGACCAGGAGATGATGCGCTACAACCGCCAGATCGTGCTGCGCGGGTTTGACTTTGAGGGCCAGGAAGCGCTTAAGGCAGCCAATGTGCTGGTCGTCGGTCTCGGCGGGCTGGGCTGCGCTGCCGCGCAGTATCTTACGGCGGCGGGCGTGGGCAGGATGACGCTGTTGGATTTCGATACCGTCTCGGTGTCCAACCTGCAGCGCCAGACGCTGCACAGCGACGCGACGGTTGGCCAGCCGAAAGTGGACTCTGCCCGCACGGCGCTGGCGCGCATCAACCCCAACGTTCAGTTCACCCTGATTGACGCGATGCTGGATGACGACGCGCTGTTCGCGCAGATTGCGCAGCACGATCTGGTGCTCGACTGCACCGATAACGTCGCCGTCCGTAACCAGCTGAACGCGGGCTGTTTTGCCCACAAAACCCCGCTGGTCTCCGGCGCGGCGATCCGCATGGAGGGGCAAATCAGCGTCTTCACGTACGCGGATGGTGAACCCTGCTACCGCTGCCTGAGCCGTCTGTTTGGCGAGAATGCGCTGACCTGCGTCGAGGCGGGCGTGATGGCGCCACTCGTCGGCGTGATTGGCTCATTGCAGGCAATGGAAGCGATCAAAGTGCTGGCACACTACGGCACGCCTGCCGCGGGGAAAATCGTGATGTATGACGCGATGACCTGTCAGTTCCGCGAGATGAAGCTGATGCGCAATCCGGGGTGTGAGGTTTGCGGAGGTTAAAGCAAACGGCAACCTTCAGGTTGCCGTTTTAGTGTTTGCTCCCTCTCCCTGTGGGAGAGGGTTGGAGTGAGGGCATCAGGCCGCACCCGTCAGATAGACGTCCGTCCAAACGCCCCCTGCCAGTCCTGCTCAAACTTCACGATCGCGGCATCCACCGCAGGGGAAGTAATAAACTGCTGCGCGACGTCCAGCGGCAGCGTGATGGACTCGCACCCTGCCAGCAGGCAGTCCAGCGCCTGACGCGGGGTTTTAAAGCTCGCGGCCAGCACCTTTGACTGCGGCGCGTGCAGCGCCAACAGCTGCTGCAGTTCAATCACGGTCTGGATCCCGTCCCCGCCCTGCGCGTCCACGCGGTTAACGTAAGGGGCCACATACTCTGCTCCGGCCAGGGCGGACAGCATCCCCTGCGCGGCGCCGTACACCGCCGTGCCCAGCGTCGGGATCCCTTCCGCTTTCAGCATCTTAATCGCCGCCAGCCCTTCTGCGCTCACCGGCACCTTCACCACCAGGTCGTTAATGATAGCGCACAGCTTGCGCGCGTCTTCCACCATCCCTTCGGCGGTGGTTGCCATCACCTGCGCGAAGAGACGCCCCTTGCCGCCCAGCGCGTCGTGCAGCGCGGGCAGCAGCTCGTCGAGCGGCGTTTTACCGGCAGCAACGATGCTTGGGTTGGTGGTCACGCCCGCCAGCGGGAAGATACGCGCCAGCTTTTTGACTGCCGCAACGTCAGATGTGTCGAGATAAAGTTCCATGATGTCACCCTCAAAATTAGCCTGCACTTACCCTATCACGATAAAACCTGCTCAAGAGTTGACCTGCATCAAGATAACTTTCATTCGAAAGTCATTTAATCTTCATATGCAACTTGAGGGCAAAAATATGATCTTCAATATTCAGCGTTATTCCACCCACGACGGCCCCGGTATTCGTACCGTGGTGTTCCTGAAAGGCTGCTCGCTGGGCTGTCGCTGGTGCCAGAACCCGGAAAGCCGCTCGCGCAGCCGGGACGTGCTGTTTGACGCGCGCCTCTGTCTGGAAGGCTGCGACCTGTGCCAGCTGGCGGCACCGGGCTGTATCGAACGCGCGCTCAATGGCCTGGTCATCCGCCGCGAAAAGCTGAGTGAAGAGACGCTTAACGCCCTCACCGACTGCTGTCCAACGCAGGCGCTTACCGTCTGCGGTGAAGAGAAGCAGGTGGACGAGATCATGACCACCGTGCTGCGCGACAAACCCTTTTATGACCGCAGCGGCGGCGGGATCACCCTCTCCGGCGGCGAGCCGTTTATGAACCCGGAGCTGGCGCACGCCCTGTTCAAGGCCAGCCACGAACAGGGTATCCACACCGCCGTCGAAACCTGCCTTCACGTGCCGTGGCACTATATCGAGCCGTCATTACCGTACGTCGATCTGTTCCTTGCCGACCTTAAGCACGTCGATGGAGCGGTGTTCAAACAGTGGACCGACGGTTCGGCCAAACGGATCCTGGACAACCTGAAGCGCCTCGCCGCTGCCGGGAAAAAGATCACCATCCGCGTGCCGCTGATCCAGGGCTTTAACGCCGATGAAGCGTCCATCACAGCCATTACCAACTTCGCCGCCGACGAACTCGGCGTCGATGATATTCATTTTTTGCCGTATCACACGCTGGGCATGAACAAATACACCCTGCTCAGCCAACCTTACTCTGCCCCTGACAAACCGCTGGATAACCCTGCCCTGCTGGATTTCGCGCAGCAGTACGCCTGCCAGAAAGGGTTAACCGCGACCTTACGAGGATAAACCTATGACCACCCTGAATCTCAACACCCTCAGCGAACGTATTAAAGCGCATAAAATGGCGCTGGTGCATATCGTCAAGCCGCCGGTCTGTACCGAGCGCGCGCAGCATTACACCGAAATGTACCAGCAGCACATGGACAAGCCGATCCCGGTGCGTCGCGCCCTGGCGCTGGCACATCACCTGGCGGAACGCACCATCTGGATCAAGCACGACGAGCTGATTATCGGCAACCAGGCAAGCGAAGTGCGCGCCGCGCCGATTTTCCCGGAATATACCGTCTCCTGGATTGAGAAAGAGATTGACGATCTGGCGGACCGTCCGGGTGCGGGCTTCGCGGTGAGCGAAGAGAACAAGCGTGTGCTACATGAAATCTGCCCGTGGTGGCGCGGCCAGACGGTGCAGGACCGCTGCTACGGCATGTTCACCGACGAGCAGAAAGGCCTGCTGGAAACCGGCATCATCAAAGCCGAAGGCAACATGACCTCCGGCGACGCGCACCTGGCGGTAAACTTCCCGCTGGTGCTGGAGAAAGGTCTCGACGGCCTGCGCGCCAAAGTGGACGAGCGCCGCTCGCGCATCAACCTGACGGTGCTGGAAGACCTGCACGGCGATCAGTTCCTGAAGGCAATTGATATCGTGCTGGAAGCCGTCAGCCTGCACATCAAACGCTTCGCCGACCTGGCGCGTGAGATGGCGTCTACGGAAACCCGCGAAAGCCGCCGCGACGAGCTGCTGGCGATGGCGGAAAACTGCGACGTGATTGCCCACGAGCCGCCAAAAACCTTCTGGCAGGCGCTGCAGCTGTGCTACTTCATTCAGCTGATCCTGCAGATTGAGTCCAACGGCCACTCCGTCTCCTTCGCCCGTATGGACCAGTATCTCTATCCGTACTATCGCCGCGACGTGGAGCTGGACCAGAGCCTGGATCGCGAGCACGCCATCGAGCTGCTGCACAGCTGCTGGCTGAAGCTGCTGGAAGTGAACAAGATCCGCTCCGGCTCGCACTCCAAGGCCTCCGCCGGCAGCCCGCTGTACCAGAACGTTACCATTGGTGGTCAGAAGCTGGTCAACGGTGAGCCGATGGACGCGGTGAACCCGCTCTCCTACGCGATCCTGGAGTCCTGCGGTCGCCTGCGCTCCACCCAGCCAAACCTGAGCGTGCGCTATCACGCGGGCATGAGCAACGACTTCCTCGACGCCTGCGTGCAGGTGATCCGTTGCGGCTTCGGGATGCCGGCATTTAACAACGATGAAATCGTGATCCCGGAATTTATCAAGCTTGGCGTTGAGCGCGATGATGCCTACGACTACGCGGCCATCGGCTGTATCGAAACCGCGGTAGGCGGCAAGTGGGGCTACCGCTGCACCGGCATGAGCTTTATCAACTTCGCCCGCGTCATGCTGGCGGCGCTGGAAGGCGGCCGCGACGCCACCAGCGGCAAGGTGTTCCTGCCGCAGGAGAAAGCGCTCTCTGCCGGTAACTTCGATAACTTCGAGGAGGTGATGGCAGCGTGGGACAGCCAGATCCGCTACTACACCCGCAAATCCATCGAGATCGAGTACGTGGTGGATACCATGCTGGAAGAGAACGTCCACGATATTCTCTGCTCGGCGCTGGTGGACGACTGCATCGAGCGCGCGAAAAGCATTAAGCAGGGCGGCGCGAAGTATGACTGGGTCTCCGGCCTGCAGGTGGGTATCGCCAACCTCGGCAACAGCCTGGCAGCGGTGAAAAAGCTGGTCTTTGAGCAGGGCGCTATCGGTCAGCAGCAGCTGGCGGCGGCGCTGGCGGATGACTTCGACGGGCTGACCCACGAGCAGCTGCGCCAGCGCCTGATCAACGGCGCGCCGAAGTACGGCAACGACGACGACAGCGTGGACATGCTGCTGACACGCGCCTACCAGACCTACATTGAGGAGCTGAAGCAGTACCACAACCCGCGCTACGGCCGCGGCCCGATTGGCGGTAACTACTACGCGGGCACGTCGTCTATCTCCGCTAACGTGCCGTTCGGCGCGGCGACGATGGCGACGCCGGACGGACGTAAGGCGCATACCCCACTGGCGGAAGGGGCCAGCCCGGCCTCCGGTACCGACCACCTCGGCCCGACGGCGGTGATCGGCTCGGTCGGTAAACTGCCTACCGAGGCGATCCTGGGCGGCGTGCTGCTTAACCAGAAGCTGAACCCGTCGACGCTGGAAAACGACAGCGATCGCCAGAAGCTGATGGTACTGCTGCGTACCTTCTTCGAGGTGCATAAGGGCTGGCATATTCAGTACAACATCGTTTCGCGCGAAACGCTGCTGGAAGCGAAGAAGCACCCGGACCAGTACCGCGACCTGGTAGTGCGCGTGGCGGGTTACTCGGCGTTCTTCACCGCCCTGTCGCCGGATGCGCAGGACGATATTATCGCCCGTACTGAGCATACGCTGTAAGAAAACGCCCAGTGGCGCTGCGCTTACCGGGCCTACAGAATCTCCCCGTAGGCCGGGTAAGGCGAAGCCGCCACCCGGCTTTCTGACTTTCATTCGAAATTAAATTTGTGCTCCCCGTCACCTTGTTATTAGAATGTTTCAAAACGCAGTGACCCAGGAGCACAGTATGACCGTTAAAGTTATCGTCACCGATATGGACGGAACTTTCCTTGATGATGCCAAGCAGTACGATCGTGACCGCTTCCAGGCACAGTTTGAGCAGCTTAAAGCCCGCGATATTGAATTCGTTGTCGCCAGCGGCAACCAGTATTACCAGCTCATCTCCTTCTTCCCCGAGCTGAAAGAGCAGATTTCCTTCGTGGCGGAGAACGGCGCGCTGGTGTTCGATCACGGCGAACAGGTTTTCCACGGCGAGCTGACCCGCCATGAGTCGCAGATCGTTATTGGCGAACTGCTGAAAGACAAAGGGCTGAACTTTGTAGCCTGCGGGCTGGAGAGTGCCTACGTCAGCGACAAAGCCCCGGACGCCTTCGTGGCGCTGATGTCAAAGCACTATCACCGCTTAAAACGCATCAGCGATTACCGCGAAATCGACGACGTGCTGTTTAAGTTCTCCCTGAACCTGCCGGACAGCGATATCCCGAACCTGGTCGATAAACTGCACGTCTCCCTTGACGGCATCATGAAGCCGGTCACCAGCGGTTTCGGTTTTGTCGATTTGATTATCCCCGGCCTGCACAAAGCCAACGGCATTAGCCGCCTGCTGAAACGCTGGAAAATCTCCCCGCAGGAGTGCGTCGGCATTGGCGACAGCGGCAACGATGCCGAGATGCTGAAGCTGGTGAAATACTCTTTTGCGATGGGCAACGCGGCGCAGAGCATTAAAGACATTAGCCGCTACAGCACCGACGATAACAACCATCAGGGCGCGCTGAACGTCATTCAGGCCGTGCTCGACAACCACTCTCCTTTCGACGTCTGATCCTTTCCTCGCCGGAGCCCCGCTCCGGCCTCTCACTCTTTTTCCGACCTGTGGCTTGCGTCAAGTTTTTAAACTTGCATTAACTTATTTTTAACTTAAAGTATCACTTGTAGATATTTCTACTTTCGAATGAAAGATGAGAGGCAGTTATGACCTTTACCAGTGAAACCTTGCCAGCGGACCACAAAGCGGCAATCCGTCAGTTAAAACGTGAGTTACGCGCGCAGATCGGCGACGTGCAGGCGGTGTTCGATAAGCTCAGCGATAAAATCGCCACCCGCGTGGCGGAGATCAACGCCCTGAAAAATAAAGGCGAATCCGTCTGGCCGGTGATTCCGTTTGCCGATGTGAAAAACGGCACGATTACCGACGCTCAGCGCGAGGCCGTTAAGCGCCGCGGCTGCGCGGTGATTAAAGGTCACTTCCCCCGCGAGCAGGCGCTGGCGTGGGATCGGTCGATGCTCGACTACCTCGATCTGAACAAGTTTGACGAGGTATACAAAGGGCCGGGCGACAACTTCTTCGGCACCTTAACCGCCTCCCGTCCGGAGATTTACCCGATCTACTGGTCCCAGGCGCAAATGCAGGCGCGCCAGAGTGAAGCGATGGCGCAGGTGCAGTCGTTCCTGAACCGTTTATGGACTTTCGAGAGCAACGGTAAGCAGTGGTTTAACCCTGACGTCAGCGTGATTTATCCGGACCGCATTCGCCGCCGTCCGCCGGGAACCACCTCCAAAGGGCTGGGGGCGCATACCGATTCCGGCGCGCTGGAGCGCTGGCTGCTGCCGGCTTACCAGCAGGTGTTTGCCCGCGTGTTTGACGGCAACATCGAGAAATACGATCCGTGGAACGCCGCGCACCGTACTGAAGTGGAAGAGTACACCGTGGATAACACCACCAAGTGCTCGGTGTTCCGCACCTTCCAGGGCTGGGCGGCGCTGTCGGACATGATTCCCGGCCAGGGGCTGCTGCACGTGGTGCCGATCCCGGAAGCGATGGCCTACATTCTGCTGCGTCCGCTGCTGGACGACGTGCCGGAAGACGAACTCTGCGGCGTGGCGCCGGGGCGCGTGCTGCCGATTTCCGAGAAGTGGCACCCGCTGCTTGTCGAAGCATTGACCAGCATTCCGGCGCTGGAAGCCGGTGATTCCGTGTGGTGGCACTGCGACGTGATCCACTCCGTCGCGCCGGTGGAAAATCAGCAGGGCTGGGGCAACGTGATGTACATCCCCGCCGCGCCAATGTGCGAGAAGAACCTCGCCTATGCGAAAAAGGTCAAGGAAGCGCTGGAAACCGGCGCGTCGCCGGGAGACTTCCCGCGCGAGGATTATGAAAAAAGCTGGCAGGACCGTTTTACCGTGAACGATCTCAATATCCACGGCAAGCGCGCGCTGGGCATGGCTTAACTGTCGTACAGCCCTTCCCGCTCCACGGCGGTGCGTCGTTTCCCCTGACGTATCCGCCGTACCGACTCCCGCACGGCCAGCGTGCCGTTCAGCAGCAATGTCCCTACCGGGGCATCCGGGCGCATCAGCCGCTGCTGGAGCATATGCACCGCTTCCGTTCCCAGCTCGTCGCGGGGAACATGCACCGCCGTTAAGGGCACATCCTGAATCGCCGCCAGATTAAAGCCGTCAATGCTCATCACCGAGACGTCCTGCGGCACGCGCAGACCGTGATTTTGCAGCGCGCTGATGGTGCCTGCCGCCATAAAGTCCCCGCCTACCAGGAACGCCGTCGGCAGGTCTTTTCCCTTCTGTTGGTTAAGCCACTCGCTCACCAGTTGCTCCGTCTCTCTGGCGCTGAAGCTTGGCACCACCAGCAGGTCGCGCCTGTCGTTAAACCTGAGATTATGGGCGTGCCACGCGTCGCGGATCCCCGCCAGGCGCAGCTCCATGGTGTAGCGACGCAGGCACAGCACGTTCATCACCTCGCGGTGCCCCATCTCGAACAGGTACTCCGCCGCCCGCTCGCCAATAGCACGGTGATCCGGGGCAACGGCAGGCAGGCGCATGCGGCGGTCCCGGCAGTTAATCAGCATGCAGGGTTTCCCCACATCCACCGCCAGATCGTGGATATGCGGATCGTCGATACCGAGCAGAATGGCCGCCTGGGTATCCGGCTCGTTCATGCGTGCCAGAAAAATCTGGGCGTCGCTGTCGTTCTCCTCCAGCGCGCAGTAGCGCAGCCGAACCTCGTGCGAGGCAAGCCCTTTGCTCACGCTCTGGATCACGCGGTAGTAAAAGATGTCGGACCGCTCGTCGAAGGCACGCTGAGGGGCAAAAACCACCAGGCTGTTAAGCAGCAGACGCCCCGCCGCCATGCCGTCCATTACCCCCAGCTCCCGCGCGCACGCCAGCACCTTAGCCCGCGCCTTTTCGCTGGTATTCGCTTTGCCTGCCAGCACACGGGAAACCGTACTGATGGAGAGCTGGGTACGGGCGGCGATTTCGGTGATTTTTAGCCTTTTGTCCATTTTGTGATCTGGCTCCATTTGCGAAATGAAAAAATTTTCATAGCGTGTTCATCAGGCAATAACTGACATAAAGACCATCATGCCAGAGGGTTTACGTCAGTTATGAGAAATTTTGCACAAAATCCACTTTTGCCCTCTCATTTTCTTCCCTAAGGTGAACTTGTCACACAGCTTCCATACTAGTTGTATAGCAACTTAAGCATTCTAAGCGGATAGAAATCAAAGGCATAACAATCTGTGTGACACCTGAACCTCCGTCCCCTTACCGTCCGTCTTGTGGAGAGTAAAATGAGTCAGGACATCACTAACACCGTTGCGACAAGCAAAACCCGTCGCGTCATTAAGAATTTGCGCTGGTACGTGCTGGTGCTGTTTTTACTTGGCGTCACCGTTAACTACATCACCCGTAACTCACTGGGGATCCTCGCCCCGGAACTGAAAGAGAGCCTCGGGATCACCACCGAGCAGTACTCCTGGATAGTCGGCGCGTTTCAGATCGCTTACACCATTTTCCAGCCCCTGTGCGGCTGGCTGATTGACGTTATCGGCCTGAAGATTGGCTTTATGGTCTGCGCCGGGATCTGGGCACTGATGTGTATCTTCCACGCGGGTGCCGGAAGCTGGCTGCACCTGGCGATTCTGCGCTTCTTTATGGGCGCTTCCGAAGCTGCCGCCACGCCAGCGAACGCCAAAACCATCGGTGAATGGTTCCCGAAATCAGAGCGTCCCGTTGCCGCCGGCTGGGCAGGCGTGGGCTTCTCCATCGGCGCGATGCTGGCTCCGCCTATCATCTACTTTGCTCACGCGTCGTTCGGCTGGCAGGGCGCGTTTATGTTTACCGGCGTGCTGGCGCTGCTGTGGGTGATCCTGTGGTGGGCATTCTACCACAACCCGGAACAGCACCCGAACCTGAGCCGCGACGAGCTGGCGTTTATCAAACAGGATAACGAACCCGCACCGGTCAAGCTGCCCTTCCTGACCGCGCTGAAAACCGTCTCGAAAAACAAACGCTTCTACGGTATCGCCATCCCGGCCTTTATGGCAGAACCCGCCTGGGCGGTGCTGAGCTTCTGGGTGCCCCTGTACCTCGCCAAAGAGCACGGCATGGACCTGAAGCAGATTGCGATGTTTGCCTGGCTGCCGTTCCTGGCCGCCGACCTCGGCAGCGTGGCGAGCGGCTACCTGACGCGTCTGTACACCCGCTGGTTCGGCTGCTCCCGCGTGAACTCGGTGGTGGCAAGCTCCGTCACCGGCGCGTTTCTGATGATTTCTCTGGCCATCGTCGCCGTGACCCGCGACCCGTATATCACCATCGTGCTGATCTCCATCGGCGGCTTCGGGCACCAGATCATCTCCTGCATGCTGAGTGCCCTGGTCGTGGAGTCGTTTGACAAAGGCCAGATGGCGACCGTCAACGGCATGCGCGGCTCGGCGGCGTGGATCGCCAGCTTCCTGTTCTCGCTATTAATCGGGGTGACCGCCGACAAAATCGGCTTCAACCCGCTCTTTATTGCCATGGGCTTTTTTGACCTGATTGGCGCTCTCTTCCTGGTGGCATTTATTGCTGAACGTCGCGCCAAGCGCGCCTGATAGTGGATGTATTGCATATGAAAACCCTGAAAAACTGGACCGTTGATAAGCAGTCTGCGAATCATCTGGAGCTGCTGGTCGATAATCAGCACCGCCTGTGCCTGTACGTGCTGGAACAGAACCTGTTCCGCGTGCTGATTAAGCGCAAAGGCGAGCTGGCGCTGGACCGCACCTGGAGTATCGCCCCGGAACAGGACGTGCCGTGGGAAGGCCGCCGTCGTGACGACATAAGCGGTTTCTCCTGCCCGGCCTGGATCCTGACGCAGCAGGATGACGCAGTGACGGTGGCAACCGAGCAGCTGCGCGTCACCGTCCACCAGCCCCTGTGGCTGGAGTGGCACTACCGTAATGATGCGGGCGAATGGCAGCCGCTGGTCCAGGATCGCCCGACCAGCGCCTACCTGCTGAACGCCCACGGCGACGGCGTGGCGCACTATCTCAGCCGCCGTAAGGACGAGCGTTTTTACGGCCTGGGTGAGAAAGCGGGCGATCTGCAGCGCAACGGCAAACGCTACGAGATGCGTAACCTGGACGCGATGGGTTACAACGCCGCCAGCACCGACCCGCTCTACAAGCACATTCCGTTCACCCTTACCCGCCGCGACGACGTGAGCTACGGCCTGTTCTACGACAACCTGAGCAGTTGCTGGCTGGATCTGGGCAACGAGATCGACAACTATCACACCGCCTATCGCCGCTGGCAGGCAGAAGCGGGCGATATTGATTACTACCTCTTTACCGGCGCGCGCGCGCTGGACGTCACCAAAGCCTTCGTGCGCCTGACCGGGAAGACGCTGTTCGGACCGAAATGGAGCCTGGGCTACAGCGGCTCGACCATGCACTACACCGACGCGCCGGACGCGCAAAACCAGCTGATGAACTTCATCCGCCTGTGCGAAGAGCACGCCATTCCGTGCGATTCGTTCCAGCTCTCGTCCGGCTATACCTCCATCAACGGCAAGCGCTACGTCTTCAACTGGAACTACGACAAAGTGCCGCAGCCGAAGGCGATGAGCCAGGCCTTCCACGACGCGGGACTTAAGCTTGCGGCCAATATCAAGCCGTGCCTGCTGCAGGATCATCCCCGCTATACGGAAGTGGCGGAGAGCGGCCTGTTCATCCGTGATTCAGAAACCGATGCGCCTGAACGCTCCAGCTTCTGGGATGACGAAGGCTCACACCTCGACTTCACCAACCCGCAGACGGTGCAGTGGTGGCAGAACGGCGTGACCACGCAGTTGCTGGAGATGGGTATCGACTCCACCTGGAACGACAATAACGAGTATGAAGTGTGGGACGGGGAAGCCCGCTGCTTTGGCTTCGGCAAGGAGATCGCCATCAAGCATATTCGCCCGGTGATGCCGCTGCTGATGATGCGCGCCTCGCTGGAAGCGCAGCAGCGCTTTGCGCCGGAAAAACGCCCGTATCTCATCTCCCGCTCCGGCTGCGCCGGGATGCAGCGCTACGTTCAGACCTGGAGCGGCGACAACCGCACTAACTGGGACACCCTGCGCTATAACATCCACATGGGGCTGGGCATGAGCCTGTCCGGATTATTCAACGTCGGTCACGACGTGGGCGGTTTCTCCGGCGACAAGCCGGACGCCGAGCTGTTCGTGCGCTGGGTGCAGAACGGCGTAATGCACCCGCGCTTTACCATTCACTCGTGGAACGATGACCATACGGTGAACGAGCCGTGGATGTATCCGGGCGTCACGCCTGCCATTCGCGGCGCGATTGAGCTGCGCTACCGCCTGCTGCCGTATCTCTACACCCTGCTCTGGCAGGCGCACGCCGACGACGAGCCGATGCTGCGCCCGACCTTCCTCGACCACGAGCACGACGCGCAGACCTTCGAAGAGTGCGATGACTTCCTGCTGGGCCGCGACCTGCTGGTCGCCAGCGTCGTCGAAGCCGGGCAGCGCGAGCGCCGCGTCTGGCTGCCAGATAACAAAACGGGCTGGTACGATTTTTACACCCACGCGTGGTATGCGGGCGGGCAATCCATCGTCCTTGATGCGCCGCTGGAAAAACTGCCGCTGCTGGTGCGCGCCGGGGCCGGTCTGCCGCTGAGCGAGCGCATCACGCATGTGAGTGCTGAAAAAGATACGACCCGCGAGCTGAAGCTGTTCCCGGTTAAAGGCGTCGGCACAACCACGGGGCTGCTGTTTGAGGACGACGGTGAAAGCTGGGGCTATCAGAAGGGCAATGCGCTGTGGGTGGAATGGGAAATGGAGTGTGATGGCGCAACCATCAACCTGAAGGTCAACGCGCGCGGGGATTATCGTCCGGCGTGGAAGGCGCTTAAGGTGTCGTTACCTGCGGGGGAAAAACGTACGCTGCGGGTGAACGGGGTTGAAGCGAGCGAGTGGGTGGTGTAGTGCGGCCAGATGCCCTCACCCTAACCCTCTCCTACGGGGAGAGGGGATAAAGGCACGACGCCTTTCCCTAAGTATTTCGCGCTGCAGGAAGGCGGCAAACCTGTGAATCCCCGGGAGCTTACATAAGTAAGTGACCGGGGTGAACAGGTGCAGCCAACGCATCTGCAGCGTGAAAGACGACGGGAAATTAGCCGTCGATACCTTTGCTGCGCAGGTAATCTTCGTAGTTACCGGTGAAGTCCACCACGCGCTCTGGCGTAATTTCGATCACGCGGGTCGCCAGTGAGCTGACGAACTCTCGGTCGTGAGAGACGAAGATCAGGGTGCCCTGATACATCTCCAGCGCCATGTTCAGCGATTCGATCGATTCCATGTCCAGGTGGTTGGTCGGTTCGTCCATCACCAGGATATTCGGTTTTTCCATCATCAGCTTGCCGAACAGCATGCGGCCTTTTTCACCACCGGAGAGCACTTTGGCGGGCTTTTTGATGTCGTCCTGGCTAAACAGCAGACGCCCCAGAATGCTGCGCACCGCCTGCTCGTCGTCACCTTCCTGCTTCCACTGGCTCATCCAGTCGAAGACGGTCAAATCGTTTTCGAACTCGTATTCATGGTCCTGCGCGTAGTAGCCAATCTGCGCGTTCTCGGACCACTTCACGGTGCCGTTGTCCGGCTGCAGTTCACCCACCAGGGTTTTCAGCAGGGTAGATTTACCCACGCCGTTGGCGCCCAGAATGGCAATCTTCTCACCCACTTCCAGCAGCAGGTTGAAGTTTTTAAACAGCGGGCCTTCATCAAAGCCTTTGGTAAGGGCTTCCACTTCCAGCGCGTTACGGAACAGCTTCTTGTCCTGCTCGAAGCGGATGAACGGGTTCTGACGGCTGGAGGCTTTAACCTCTTCCAGCTTGATTTTGTCGATCTGACGCGCACGCGAGGTTGCCTGACGGGATTTAGAGGCGTTGGCGCTGAAGCGGCTGACGAAGGACTGCAGGTCCGCAATCTGCGCTTTCTTCTTGGCGTTATCTGCCAGCAGACGCTCGCGCGCCTGGGTGGCCGCCGTCATGTACTCGTCGTAGTTGCCCGGATAAACGCGCAGCTCGCCGTAGTCCAGATCCGCCATGTGCGTACAGACCATGTTCAGGAAGTGACGGTCGTGCGAGATGATGATCATGGTGCTGTCGCGGTCGTTCAGCGTCTGCTCCAGCCAGCGGATGGTGTCGATATCCAGGTTGTTCGTTGGTTCGTCGAGCAGCAGGATGTCCGGGTTAGAGAACAGCGCCTGCGCCAGCAGCACGCGCAGCTTCCAGCCTGGCGCGACTTCGCTCATCGGGCCGTAATGTTGTTCAACCGGAATACCGACGCCCAGCAGCAGTTCGCCCGCACGCGCTTCCGCAGAGTAGCCGTCCATTTCGCCGTACTGCGTTTCCAGATCGGCCACTTTATAGCCGTCTTCTTCGCTCATTTCGGCGAGACCGTAGATACGATCGCGCTCCTGCTTCACTTCCCACAGCTCCGCGTGCCCCATGATCACGGTGTCGAGCACGGTGAACTCTTCGAAGGCGAACTGATCCTGACGCAGCTTACCGATACGCTCGTTCGGATCGAGCGACACGTTGCCCAGCGTCGGCTCTAAATCGCCGCCGAGGATCTTCATAAAGGTGGATTTTCCGCTACCGTTGGCACCAATCAGGCCGTAACGGTTGCCGCCGCCAAATTTGACGGAAATGTTTTCGAACAGCGGCTTACTGCCAAACTGCATAGTGACGTTGCTGGTAACTAACACGGAGAGATTCCTGCGAAAAGTGTGATAAACACGGCATTATGCCACAATTCCGAATTGAGATCCCGTGTTGCGGCAATCCACTAAACTTTAACAAAATCGAAAAAAATGTGATTTCGTACACATCTGAATTCCCTGTTAGCGGGAATGCACATATAATGCGCTCCCATCACAGATTCAGACTTATCAACTCATCGCCTGAATGGCTTAGATACCTCGCACAACATGAACATGAAATTAACAACGCTTTTTGCGGCGGCGTTAGCCGTAGTAGGTTTTTGTAAGACCGCGTCTGCGGTGACGTATCCCCTGCCGACAGACGGAAGCCGTCTGGTGGGTCAAAACCAGGTGGTGACGGTGCCTGAGGGTAACTCTCAGCCGCTGGAGTATTTCGCCGCGCAGTACCAGCTGGGCCTGTCCAACATGCTGGAAGCGAACCCGGGCGTTGACCCGTATCTGCCAAAAGCAGGTACCGTGCTGAATATTCCTCAGCAGCTGATCCTGCCGGATACCGTTCATGAAGGCATCGTGATTAACAGCGCCGAAATGCGTCTGTATTACTACCCGAAAGGCACCAACACCGTTATCGTGCTGCCAATCGGTATCGGCCAGCTGGGTAAAGACACCCCGCTGAACTGGACCACCAAAGTAGAGCGTAAGAAAGCAGGCCCAACCTGGACGCCGACGGCAAAAATGCACGCGGAATACATCGCTGCGGGCGAGCCGCTGCCCGCCGTTGTGCCAGCCGGCCCGGATAACCCGATGGGCCTGTACGCGCTGTACATTGGTCGTCTGTACGCCATCCACGGCACCAACGCCAACTTCGGTATCGGCCTGCGCGTGAGCCACGGCTGCGTGCGCCTGCGTAACGACGACATCAAGTTCCTGTTCGAAAACGTGCCGGTCGGTACGCGCGTGCAGTTCATCAACGAACCGGTGAAAGCGACGTCTGAGCCAGACGGCAGCCGCTACATCGAAGTGCACAACCCGCTCTCTACCAGCGAAGACCAGATCAACAACAACGAGATCGTGCCGATTACGCTGAACAGCGCGGTGCAGGCCGTGACCTCTCAGCCAGACGTGGAAACCACCATCGTCGACCAGGCGATTCAGAACCGTTCCGGTATGCCGGTGCGTCTGAACTAATCACGCGCATCAAAAAAGCGGGCCTCGAGGCCCGCTTTTTTTATCCGTTATTCACGATCACAATCCCGCCGTGGTCGTAGCGATAGTGGCAGTGGGCATACTCCAGCGGCGTGCCATCTTCCAGATAAATGACCTGCTCCACCTCCAGCACCGGATCGGTTTCCTCACAGACCAGATGCTCTCTGTCCAGCGCGCTGGGCTTTAGCGCCCGCACGACCCGGTATGACCCCATAATTTTCAGCCCCAGGGTTTCCTGAACGTACTGAAAGACTGACCCTTCAAGGTGGTTTTTCGTCAGGCCCGGCACCAGATTCATCGGCATCGCCGTGGAATCCAGCGACATCGGTTCGCCGTTCAGCAAGCGCAGGCGAATGAAGTCGTAGATCGGCGCATCGGCGTTAATCATCAGCGACGCCTGCTCTTTTTCGTTCGGGAAGCGCAGTTCGAAATGCACCACCTGGCTGGTAACCGTGCCCAGATGCGCCCAGGTTTTGGTCGCGCCAAAGTAGTCGCTGCCGGAGAGATCCCACTGCGAGAGCTGGAGGAAGTTTTTGCGGATGAACGTCCCCTGCCCCTGACGGGTGTAGACCAGCCCTTCGACGATCAGCTGGCGCATCGCCTGCTGAATAGTCATCCGGCTGGTGCTGAACTCCGCCGCCAGTGCAAACTGGTCCGGCAGGGGTTCGTTGGCGGCGTACTGCTGGCTGATAATGCGTTTCTTAATTTCCCGCGCTATGGTGATGTACTTCGCCGCCATCGTCCTTCCTTTCTGTTAGTTTTCTATCCCGCTGTTTTTCAAGGCCACTCGCTCGGCAATTTTGAGGAAAGGCAGGTAGAAGAATACACCAAATACGATGATTGCCAACTGGACCACCACGGCGCGCCAGTCCCCCGCCGTCGCCAGCCAGGCGCTGAGGATCGGCGGCGTGGTCCACGGGATCATCACCACGCAGCGGGACATTAACCCCAGCGTGGTGCAGAGCCAGGCGAAGTAAATGCCGATGGCGGGCAGCAGCACAAACGGGATCATCAGCGGCAGGTTAAAGACGATCGGCAGGCCGAAAATCACCGGCTCGTTGATGTTGAATAAGCCAGGTGCCAACGACAGACGCGCCACCTGCTTCGCCGATTGTTGCCGCGAGAAGATAAAGATGGCGATCAGCAGCGAGATCGTGCTGCCCGTACCGCCCACCATGCCAAACGTCGGCACGAAAATGTTGTTGATGATGTGCGGGATCGGCTGACCGTTGGCGAAGGCCAGCATGTTCTCGTTGGTGTTAATCAGCAGAAACGGCTCCAGCACCACGCTGTTGACCACCGACTGATGAATACCGAGCGTGAACAGGAAGTTGCCGAAGCTGTAGATGAAAATCGTCCCCGGCAGGCTGGTGTTGATCAGCCGCAGCGGCTGCTGGATAAAGGTCGTAATGAGATGGATCAGATCCGTATGCAGCACGTTCGCCAGCAGCGCCGCCAGCACGGCGAACACCGACAAGGTAAGAATGGTTGGGATCAGCGCGGTAAAGGATTTGCTCACCGCCGGGGGCACGTTTTCCCCCAGCGAAATGTGCAGCGCCTTCAGCCGCGAAATGGCGATGAACAGCTCGGTGGAAAGCAGGCCAATCAGCACCCCGGCGAAGATCCCGGTGGAGCCGATATTGGCGAACGTCAGCACCTGCGTCACGCTGACCGGAGCGTCGCTGCCAACGGGCGTAACCTGTAAGCGCATCGGCATCATGATGATAAAGCTGCTGACGGCGATAACCACTGCCGAGACCGGATTGTCGAAATCTTTGTTGCGCGCCAGCGACCAGGCAATCATCGGCGCCAGCAGCAGCGCGGCGATGTTCAGCGTGCCGTTAATAATCGCCTCGCCCCACACCTTAAACTGTGTGAGCGTGTCGCCCTCAAAAATCCACGGGAACACCACGTTGTTCACCAGCACCGCCAGACCGGCGAGGATGAAAATCGGCATCACCGTGGCGAAGGCGTCGCGCAGGGAGCGCAGGTGCACCTGGTTTGCCAGGCGCGCCGAGAACTCAACAAATTTGTCGACAAAAGACTGCATGTGCGGTGTTATTTTTGCTTCAGACATAGCGGAGTGTTCCCATCAATCAGTCACAAAAACGGCCCGGCAGCGTACGGCTTACATCTCGCGTCCGTTGGTATGGATAACCTGTTTTAACCACGCGTAGCTCTTCTTCGGCACGCGCTTAAGGTCTTTCAGGTCATGATTCTCGCGGTTGACATAGACCACGCCGTAGCGCTTACGCATGTCCCCCTGCGAGCTGAGAATGTCAATTAACCCCCAGCCGAGATAGCCAATGACCTCTGCGCCATCCTCGAACATGGCTTCCTTCATGGCCTCGATATGCGCCCGGTGGTAGTCGATGCGGTAGGTGTCCTCAATCGGGTTGATCCCGTCCCAGGACTCAATCACCCCAATACCGTTTTCAATCGGGAAGACCGGCATGCGCCAGTCGTTGGCATAACGCGTGATGATGGTGCGAAAACCGAGCGGGTCGATCTGCCAGTTCCACTCGGTGGCCTTCAGGTACGGGTTATTTTTCTCACCGTGCAGCAGGTAATAGTTGACCGGCGTGCCTTCCGGGATCGCATCGCTGTCCAGCGTTTTGCTGGCGTAGTAGCTGAAGGCCATAAAGTCATTTTTCGTGCGGGCAAACAGAGCGAGATCGTCGGCGCGATAGATATCACCGAAGCCCTCCTGCTCTACCACCGCCATCACCGCCGGGCTGTAGCCCTGACCGGCAAAGACGCGCAGCAGGTTCTGGTTGAGGAATTCGTCATACTGCTGGGCGCAGAAGATATCGCGCGGCTTGCAGGTGGCCGGATAGATCAGCTGGTGTGCCAGCATGCCGCCCATTAGCTGACCCGGTTTCGTCTGGTGCAGGTATTCGGTCAGCGACATGTGCGCCACCATCGCATGGTGCTGAAGCTCATACAGCTCGCGCAGGGTTTTCTCGCCTTTCATATAGCCGGAAATGCGGAACGCTTCCGGCATATGGAAGATGTTCTGCTCGTTAAAGGTCAGCCAGTACTTTACCCGGTCGCCGAAGCAGTCGATCATCTTTTTGCCGTAGCGGATAAAAGCCTCCACCACGCGGCGATCGTTGAAGCCGTTGTACTCCTGCGCCAGCGCCAGCGGCATGTCGAAGTGGTAGAGGCAGACCATCGGCTCGATGCCGCGGGCGATGAGATCGTCAATAAAGCGGTCGTAAAAGGCGATGCCCTCGTCGTTGAACGCGCCGTCGCCCTGCGGGCAGACGCGGCTCCAGGAGATCTGGAAGCGGTAGCAGTTCATGCCCAGATCCTGCATCAGGTCGAAATCTTCCCGGTAGCGGTGGTAGGAGTCGGTGGCCACTTTCCAGTCGGAGATGTTTTCTCCAGCTTCGCGAATGTCGTACACCGACATCCCCTTTCCGCCCACATTCCAGGCCCCTTCCGTCTGCATGCTCGACACCGAGTTGCCCCATAAGAAGTTGGCTGGCAGTGATTGATTCATGGTTGCCTCCTATATGACTAGTCATTTAAATGATATGACTAGTCATATAGTCGGAGATGAAATTTCGATCAAAGGGGAGGAACGATTTTTGTGAGATGGGTTTGAATAATGACGAGGGATGTCTTGCGAACTGCGCCCTGGCAGCAAGTCCTATTGCTGCCAGACGTAAATGAGTCTGCGCAATTCAGGGAAAAGATACCGAACCGCCGAACTCCAAATAGATTTTTGCCAGATTATTTAACTGGTTAAAGCGATTTTCATACAGTGCCAGTTCAGCCTGACGGCGTTTCTCCTGAGCATCAAGCCAGAAAGAAATTCGCACCGCGCCCTGGCGATAGCGAACTTCGTTTAGCCTCTCTGATTTTTTCGCCAGTTCCAGGCCTTCACGTAGAAGCGTCTCCTGTTCCAGGAGTTGATGACGCAAAGCAAGCGCATCTTCTATGCTACTCATCGCCTTGTAAAGTTCCTGTTTAAACTCCAGAACCCGTTGCTCGTAGTCGTTGCGGGCAATCTTCACGTCCATGCCCCTTTCTCTCCATTCCAGGAACGGCAGGGTCAGGTTTGCTCCAACAGAGCCTACAGGATTTTCCAGGAAGGCCATAAGGCTGCTGCTGCTGGTGCCAAGCGAGCCGGTCAGACTAAACGCTGGATAAAATGCAGTACGCTGGACATCAACGGTGGCCAATGCTTCCCGTACCCGCCACTCTTTAGCGCTGATATCGGGTCGATGCCGCAGCACGTTGACCGGGATCTTTCCACTGACCTGCGGCAGTGGTCCCATTGGTAACGCTTTCGGTTCGACTATCGCGCTGCCCGGCGCGGTTCCAAGCAAAACGGCTTGCTGATTGAGCGCCTGTAAACGTTCATTCTTCAACGCCGCCAGCTTGTTTTCCTGCGAAAGCACGCCCTGCTGAGCATCCACAACATCCAGAGAGGAGGCACCGCCCGCGGCATAACGCGCGTTAGCCAGGCGCAGCGTCTCTTTTGCATAGTTGATGCTTTGTTGCAGGACAGACAGCTGCTGGTTAATAAAGCCTAAGCGCCAGTAATTATTACTGGCATTTGAAAGCAGCGTCAGGCGTGCAGAACGCAGATCCTCTTCCGAGGCAAAACGTGCCCACGCCTTCGCATCGCGCTGCCGCGCTATTTTGCCCCACAGATCCAGCTCATAGCTGGTATTAATACTGGCAACGCTGCCCCTGCTCCAGTTGGCTGAGCTGTTCAGCTGTTTTTTACCGTCAAGCGCGAGCGAACCTTTTAGTCCCGGATCGTTTGTGATGCCAATCCGCTCTTCTTCCAGGCGGGCGCGATAAACACGCAATACTGCTCCAGCGACATCGTTATTGCGCACCATCACCTGCCGCAGCCAGCCGTCGAGGTCTGGATCGTTAAAGGCCTGCCAGTCGAACGGCATCCTCTCCTCCGCAGCATCCGCCTGATACCAGTTGGCAGGGTATTTCACCTCAGGAGGTTGATAGTCGCTTTTCAGAGAGTCGGCGCAGCCAGCACTAAGCAGGACAGCAAGGCATACCGTTAAAGGGGATAATATTTTCATGGGTTACTCGCTGGCCAGTGAAACGACCGGATCCATCCTTGCTGCCTTGCGGGCAGGGAGATAACCAAAGATCATGCCGATTAAAGTTGAGCAGAAGAATGCGGCAGCAGCGGCCTGCCACGAATAAATGGCGGTGAAAATGCCCCCTGCCAGCGCGGTGAACAGCGCTCCGGCGGCATACGACAGTGCAATACCTAACACTCCGCCTATTAGACATACCAGCACAGCCTCAATCATAAACTGCTGCATGATATCGCCCTGACGCGCACCGACCGCCATTCGTACGCCAATCTCATGGGTCCGTTCCGTGACCGACACCAGCATGATATTCATCACCCCAATGCTGCCGATCATCAGCGAGATGCAGGCCACCATCAGAATCAGGATGCTAAAGGTCATTGAGGTCCGTTCGATTGATTGTCGAATCTGCTCGAAATTATAAAGCTGGAAGTCTTTCACGCCGTGGCGTTGAGTGAGAAGCTGAGAAATAGCGCTGACCGCTGCCTCGTTGGCAACATCATCCTTAAGCCTTACGCTGATGCTGGTCAACACCGGTTTTCCTGTCATTCGATACATCACCGTGCTGTAAGGCATCCAGACGTTAATGCGATTAGGCGCATAGCTTCGGCTGTTCCCTTTGGCGATGCCGACAACCCGTGCAGGCACGGAACCCAGAAAAACGATTTGCCCAAGTGCCTTGAGTCCCGCATCGTCAAATAACGCCTTGCGGGCGTTTTCATCAATGATGACTTCCTGCGAGGCATTTCGATCGTCTTGGAAAGTTGATCCCTGCAACAGTTCAATACCGTTTACGCGAAAATGATCGCGCCCAACGCCATTGATCGTGGCGGTAGCGGATTTACCCAGAAAGCGAATGTTGTCGGAAGCGTTAACTTCGGGGCTGACGCTGTCAACAAACCCCTGCTTTGCTAATGCTTCGGCGTCTGCCGGGACCAGTGTACGAATGGCTTCAGTGCTGTCGTCAAAGAAATCCCTTCCCGGGTAGATGCTCACCACGTTGGTTCCAAGCTCCTTGATATTATCAAGGGTTCGCTGTTTCGCGCCTTCTCCCAGTGCCACCACCGTAACAACCGCGGCGATACCAAAAATAATGCCCGTCATGGTTAACGTCGTGCGCAGGCGATGCGCATTCATCGCTTTTAACGCCATGTGCAGGGATTCACGGGTACGGTCAACAATACTTTGCCACCAGCTTTGCTGAACGCTGTCAGGTCGTTTAAGGGCAACCCCGGAGGTAACACGACTGCCGGTATCAGAAATAATTTCACCGTCACGCAGCTCAATAATACGGTTAGCATGCTGCGCTACCTTCATATCATGTGTCACCATAACCACGGTATGGCCACGCTGATTCAGTTCACTGAGTATTGACAGTACCTCCTGACCGGACTGCGTATCCAGCGCGCCGGTGGGTTCATCCGCCAGAATGATTTCACCGCCGTTAATCAGCGAGCGGGCAATACTCACACGCTGCTGCTGGCCGCCTGAAAGCTCTCCCGGCTTATGATGTTCACGACCTTCCAGCCCGAGTCTTCCAAGCAATGTCGCCGCGCGCAGACGGCGCTTTTCGCGCTCACTGTTGGCATAAATCGCCGGAATTTCAACGTTACTTAACGCGCTCAGGTCGGGCATTAAATGATAACGCTGGAAGATAAAACCGATGTGCTCACGGCGGATCCTTGCCAGATCGTCAGGTGAAAGCTGGGCGGCATTTTGACCGCTGATAAAGTAATCGCCACAATCAGGGACATCGAGACAGCCCATAATATTCATCAGGGTTGACTTACCGGAACCGGAGGCGCCGATGATCGCGACCATCTCCCCAGCAGCGATAGTCAAATCAATCCCTTTAAGCACGGTGAGATCCTGTCCACCGTTCCTGTAAGTGCGGCTGATGCCCTTGAGTTCTATGATATTACTCAAGATACAAACCCTTCCCCGGGCGCTTTTTCACCCGGCTGCGATAACACAACATGTTCCCCGACTTTTACACCGTCCAGGATCTGGATATCCACACTGTTAGTAATGCCGGTTTTGACCTCACGGGTTTCCAGCCGGTTATCACTGGTCAATATCTGCACCTGCTGTTTGTTGCCACTCACCTTGTGCACAGCCTGAATCGGCACCAGTAACGTATTTTTAGCTTCTCCAGCCAGCAAGGTCACCTGTGCTGTCATGGCAATTCGCAGCCGATTTTCTGGATTAGGGACATCCAGCAGCGCGTTGTAGTACACCGAAGCATTTGACGTGCCTGACCCTGAGGCTGAGCTACTGCTGGCAAGGCTATCATCTTTCATAACCGACTCAGGTGCCAGTTCAACGGTACGTAACGTGGCGTCATAATGCTTATCCGGCTCAGAGAAAATGGTGAATCTGGCTTTCTGTCCCGGTGAAATTCGCGTGATATCCGCCTCAGAGATCTGGGCTTTAATTGTCATCACGTCCAGACGTGCGAGTTTGATAATGGTCGGCGCACTTTGGCTGGAGTTAACCGTTTGGCCCTGTTGGGTGACAACGGCAATAACAATGCCGTCCATGGGAGCAACAACTTTTGTATAACCCAAATCGACCTTTTTCTTGTCGACATCAATTTGCGCCTGGACGAGTTTGGCGTTCAGTGCCGATAGCTCAGCGCGGGTACTGGCCAGCGTGGTTTCAGCCGTTTCGAAATCTTCTCTCGAGCTGGCATCCTCATTTAACATCTGGCGCTGGCGCTTAAAACGCAATGAGGCTTGCTTCAACTGCGCCTGCTTAGCCTGAAGGTCCGCTTTTACCACGTTGAGAGCAGCTTCTGCGTTGCGTAAATCATTCCGCTGCGGCACGTCATCAATTTCAGCGATGAGCTGCCCTTTAGTGACACGATCGCCTAACTTCACCTTCAGCGACTTAACCTGGCCAGAAACCTGTGCCCCAACGTTGACCCGCTCAATCGCATCAATTCGACCGGTAGCAAGTACGGCGTTTTCAATATCGCCGATGCGTACTGGAGCGGTAACATACTCAGGAACCTCGGGGCTTCTCAGGAAGAAGAACAAGGCGATGCTAAAAATAATTAGCAGAGCCGCAGCACAGGTCATTACGCGTCGGGGAGGGAATTTTGTTAACATTACGCAGGTTTTCCATAACGATAAACAGCAGTGAATCAGGCATCATAGTAACATCGCCAGTATTTACGGGAGGTAAACCCGCGCTATTTGGTGAAGTAGCGTCATCGTAGACCCCCGCCATCAATTACACAGAATCACCAGGTCCGCCTGTAAACCGCCGCAAGCGTGGGATTTTGTTCCTAAATCCACAGAGTCCCCTTTTGCTGAGCCCCACCTGCGATTTTTCCCATAATCGATTCATTGTGCATTAAGTGCTTAATTATAGTTGCAACTCACATATGATAATAGTAATTATTATCATTAGCATTTGCACTGATGGTTTATCTGGCAAGGTATACAGAGGTCTCAGGAAACAAGCCTCTCCAGGTTTGTTGAACGGTCTCACACTCAACAAATGCATCTGAACACCGCGGCGTGGCAGCACGACGCCGCCTGGGCTGTTCAAAAGGACAACGGCGCGTAAGCGTTAATGGAAGCCGGGACAAGGAATTCCCGATTCACCAGCCTACGTCACGGAATAGTCAGCGACAGGACCGTTCGTAAGGCTGATGAAACTCAAAAAGGACGCAGCGTCTGTCAAAGCAGGCTTAACGAAAATTAACGTCCTGCTGCTGGCATATGACTGCGTCGACTTCCTGATTTAGTTCGTCAAGCGGAGAGGGATTTTCTCATGCGTATTTTGTTTGTAGGCCCGCCTCTCTATGGGCTGCTGTATCCTGTGCTGTCTCTGGCACAGGCGTTTCGCGTTAACGGCCATGAAGTGCTGATCGCCAGCGGAGGAAAATTCGCCCAAAAAGCGGCAGAAGCAGGGCTGGTGGTATTTGACGCCGCACCCGGTTTTGATTCTGAAGCTGACTATCGCCGCCGCGAGGCACAGCGAAAAGAAAGCAACATCGGCACAAAAATGGGCAACTTCTCATTCTTCAGCGAAGAGATGGCCGACCACCTGGTGGAGTTTGCCGGACACTGGCGGCCCGATCTCATCATCTACCCGCCGCTCGGGGTCATCGGGCCTCTGATTGCCGCCAAATACGATATACCGGTCGTAATGCAAACCGTCGGCTTCGGCCATACGCCCTGGCATATCAAAGGCGTAACGCGTTCGCTCGCGGACGCCTATCATCGCCACGGCGTTGGGGCCGCACCGCGCGATATGGCCTGGATCGACGTAACACCACCGAGCATGAGCATTCTTGAAAACGACGGAGAACCCATTATTCCCATGCAGTACGTCCCGTACAACGGCGGCGCGGTGTGGGAACCGTGGTGGGAGAGGACGCCCGACCGTAAACGTCTGCTGGTGAGTCTCGGTACCGTCAAACCGATGGTCGACGGCCTTGACCTGATCGCCTGGGTGATGGATTCCGCCAGTGAAGTCGATGCCGAGATCATCCTGCATCTTTCGGCCAATGCGCGGTCGGATCTGCGCTCACTGCCCTCAAATGTTCGCCTGGTCGACTGGATACCCATGGGAGCCTTCCTGAACGGCGCAGATGGCTTCATTCATCATGGTGGCGCGGGCAATACCCTGACGGCGCTGCACGCCGGTATTCCACAGATCGTCTTCGGCCAGGGTGCCGATCGCCCGGTAAATGCCCGCGCTGTTGTCGAACGCGGCTGCGGGATCATCCCCGGCGACGACGGCCTGTCGAGCAGCATGATCAATGCTTTCCTCGACAATCGCGCGCTTCGCGACGCCTCTGAAGAGGTAGCGGCGGAAATGGCAGCGCAACCCTGTCCGAGCGAGGTGGCGAAAAGCCTGATCGCGAGGGTACAGAAAGGGTAGCCACTACGCCGTCATGACGATCATACGCCAGCACACATCCAGGAGATACGCCCGTAACAATGCGGGACCGGATCGGGCTGGCGCTTTTTTTTGCACAGCGATCCGACTTGGATCCTATTTTTTACAGACGGAGGAGGCTTAATGCCTGCGACTCACTCTCCCACTCCTGCGCGGTCTTGGATAGTTCGCCTGGCACGCGTGTGCTGGGAACGTAAGAAACTTAGCATCATCGTAGTGGTAGCGTCGGTCTCGACCATTCTGCTGGCCGCGCTGACGCCGTTGCTGACAAGGCAAGCGGTGAACGACGCGCTGGCGGGCAATCCGACTCGTCTGCCGTGGCTGGCCTGCGGGCTATTGCTGATTGCCTTTTTTGATTTCATCGGTAACTACGTGCGCCGCGGTTATGCCGGGGAGCTCTCGCTCTGGGTGCAGCACACCCTGCGAGGACGGGCATTCGACAGTATTCAAAAACTTGACGGCGCAGGCCAGGACGCACTGCGCACCGGGCAGGTGATTTCACGGACCAACAGCGATCTGCAGCAGGTGCATACCCTGCTACAGATGTGCCCGGTGCCGCTGGCGGTGTTCACTTATTACATTGCCGGCATTGCCGTGATGCTGTGGATGTCACCCGCCATGACGCTCATCGTCGTGTGCGTACTGGCATGCCTGGCTATCACTGCGCTGCGCGCGCGTCGCCGGGTCTTCGCGCAAACCGGGCTGGCCTCGGACCGACTGGCAAATCTCACCGAACATATGCGCGAGGTGCTGGCGCAGATCTCAGTGGTAAAATCCTGCGTGGCGGAGCTGCGTGAAACGCGCTGGCTGGATCGCCAGTCGCGGCAGATGGTGCGGGTACGCATCGGCGCGGCCATCTCGCAGGCGATGCCAGGTGCCACCATGCTGGCGCTACCGGTGCTCGGGCAAATCGTCCTGCTGTGCTACGGCGGCTGGTCGGTTATGCACGGTCGCATCGATCTCGGCACCTTCGTGGCGTTTGCCAGCTTCCTCGCGATGCTGACCGGGCCAACCCGTGTACTGGCATCGTTTCTGGTTATCGCCCAGCGCACCCAGGCGTCCGTGGAGCGCGTGTTTGCTCTGATCGACACCCGTTCGCAGATGGAAGACGGGACGGAGGCGGTTAACGGTCAGGTTATCGGGCTGCAACTGGAGAATATGAGCTTCGAGTACCGTGGCGGCAGACGCATCCTCAGCGATGTCTCCTTTTCCCTGCACGCCGGTGAAACGGTGGCGGTAGTGGGCGCATCGGGTTCCGGGAAATCCACGCTGCTGATGCTGCTGGCGCGTTTTTACGATCCCAGCGCCGGAGAGATATGGCTCAACACCAGCGCAGGCCGACAGAACCTCCGCGATCTCAGGCTGGAGGCGCTTCGTCGTCGGGTAGGCGTTGTGTTTGAGGATGCTTTTCTGTTTGCCGGTTCGGTGGCGGAAAATATCGCCTACGGGCACCCTCAGGCAACGGCGGACGACATTCGCCTCGCGGCGAGGGCAGCAGGAGCCAGCGATTTTATCAACGCCCTGCCGAAAGGTTTCGATACCCAATTAACCGAACGCGGTACGAATCTTTCCGGCGGACAGAGGCAGCGAATCGCGCTGGCACGGGCGCTCATTACCGCGCCGGAAGTGTTGATCCTCGATGACACCACCTCGGCGGTCGATGCCGGTACTGAAGCGGAGATCAACACCGCGCTGAGTCGCTATGCTGACGAAAAGCATATGCTGCTGGTGATTGCCCGACGCCGTTCGACGCTTCAGTTAGCCAGCCGGATTGTGGTGCTGGATAAGGGCCGGGTGGTGGACACCGGAACCCAGGCAGAACTTGAAGCGCGCTGTCCGGCGTTCCGCGCGCTGATGACCGGCGACGGCGATTTCCTCGCGCCTTCCCACAGTGGGCCTAACGGATTGTGGCCGACCGTACCAGCGGCACAAGACGATGCGGCGCAGACGGGGGATAAAGGCTTTGTCGCCCGTATGACGCGCGTGCCGGAAAATGCAGTACAGCAGGCGCTGGCCGGTAAAGGCCGCAAAGTCACGTCGCTGCTGAAGCCCGTGGCGTGGATGTTCGTCATCGCCGCCCTGCTGATCGCCCTCGATTCGGCGGCAGGCGTCGGGGTACTTATACTGCTGCAGCGCGGCATTGACTCCGGCGTTGCCACAGGCGATATGTCGACTATCGGCCTCTGTGCCCTATTCGCCCTGTGCCTGGTGGCCGTGAGCTGGTGCTGTTATTCACTACAGACAGTCTTCGCCGCCAGAGCGGCAGAGTCAGTCCAGCATACGGTGCGCTTGCGCAGCTTCGGCCATATGCTGCGTCTTGGTCTCCCCTGGCATGAAAAGCATGTCGATTCGCGTCTGACCCGCATGACCGTAGATGTGGACTCTCTCGCCCGCTTTCTGCAAAACGGCCTTGCCGGTGCAGCCACCAGCCTGGTGACAATGTTCGCCATCGCCGCCGCCATGTTCTGGCTCGACCCGCTCTTGGCGCTGACGGCATTAAGCGCGGTGCCAGTGGTCGCACTGGCAACCTGGATTTATCGCCGCCTCAGCTCCCCTGCTTATGCGCAGGCGCGGCTGGAAATAGGCAAAGTCAACAGCACCCTGCAGGAGAAAGTCTCCGGCTTGCGCGTTGTGCAATCGCATGGCCAGCAGGAACAGGAAGCCGCCCGGCTGCGCGCGTTATCGGATCGGTTCCGTGCGACCCGCGTACGTGCGCAAAAATACCTTGCCGTCTATTTCCCGTTCCTGACCTTCTGCACCGAGGCCTCCTATGCCGCCGTTCTTCTGGTGGGTGCATCGCGGGTCGCCGAAGGCGAAATGACCGCCGGGGTGCTGGCGGCTTTCTTCCTGCTGCTGGGGCAATTCTATGGGCCAGTGCAGCAGTTATCAGGAATTGTCGACGCCTGGCAGCAGGCGACGGCCAGCGGCAAACATATCAATGAACTGCTGGCGACCGAAGGCACAGAGAACATCGAGCCCTCTTCCGCACCGCCCGCCACCGGCGCGCTGCATCTTGATGAGGTCACGTTCAGTTATCCCGACAGCCCTGAACCCGCGCTGAACAAACTTACCCTGACAATCCCTGAGGGAAGGGTCGTCGCGGTCGTTGGTCGCAGCGGTGCGGGTAAGTCAACGCTGATTAAGCTGATCGCCGGATTGTATTCCCCCACCCACGGCAGGATCAGCATTGGCGATCGGATAATTGATGATGCCTCGCTTGCCGATTACCGTCGCCAGATTGGGCTGGTCGATCAGGATGTGGCGTTGTTTAGTGGTGATATCGCGGAAAACATTCGTTATTCACGGCCATCCAGTACCAATGACGACGTTGAGATTGCCTCTCAACAGGCAGGGCTGTATGAGACGGTGCGCAATCTGCCGCAGGGATTCCGGACACCGGTGAATAACGGCGGTGCCGATCTGTCCGCAGGTCAGCGCCAGCTGATTGCGCTGGCCCGCGCACAACTGGCGAATGCTCACATCCTGCTGCTCGATGAAGCCACGTCACGCCTGGATCGCACATCCGAAGAGCGATTGATGTCATCGTTAACAGACGTCGCGCACACCGGGAAGCACCTGGCGCTGATTGTGGCGCACCGTC
This sequence comes from Enterobacter cloacae complex sp. P13B, assembly GCF_014895915.1. Classification (NCBI taxonomy): domain Bacteria; kingdom Pseudomonadati; phylum Pseudomonadota; class Gammaproteobacteria; order Enterobacterales; family Enterobacteriaceae; genus Enterobacter; species Enterobacter cloacae complex sp. P13B. Next base: position 71,046 of record NZ_JADBQN010000006.1, on the reverse strand, counting down.
TGACCACCGCGCAGCGCTGCGATCTGATTGCCGTTATCGATAAGGGGCAGCTTGCGGAATACGGCACCCACGAACAGCTGTTAGCGGCCGGCGGCCTCTACACCCGCTTGTGGCATGACAGCGTCGGCAGCTCTGTTCCCCATCGCCAGCACGACATCACGGGGGAAATCGTGGAAGAGTAATTGCGCACGTAAGACATTACAAAACACGCGCTAAAGCGGCTGTTCCCGGAATAGCCGCTTTAGCTATTTATACTGACACCCTTCATATTCAAAGAGAGTGAATGCTGAACATGCAACAACATCCCTCTGCTATCGCCAGGCTGCGCAGCCAGCTGGCAGCAGGCCACATTGCTAACCTTTCTGACTTCTGGCGAGACGCTGAGTCGCTAAATGTACCGCTGGTGACGCCAGTCGACGGAGCGAAAGACGAGCGTGATGTGACATTTCTATGGCGCGCCAGGCACCCTCTACAGGGCGTTTATCTGCGTCTGAATCGGGTGACGGATAAAGAGCACGTGGCGAAAGGGATGATGACCGCCCTTCCCGCGACGGATATCTGGACTCTGACACTGCGTTTACCCGCAAGCTACTGCGGCTCCTATTCGCTGGTGGAAATCCCCCCCGGCACCCCGGCCGAGACGATTGCACAGTCCGGAGGCCGATTTGCTACCCTCGTCGGGCACGCCGATCCGCTAAACAAAACGCCGGGGATCAACGTTCGGGGAAGCACACAGGAGTCGGTGCTGGCGCTTGATAAAGCCCCCGCCCAGTCCGAATGGCGCGGCGGGTCACCCAGCGGGCAATTGCTTACCTCGGCGCGCACTCTCGCCGGGGAATCGCGCCGGGTTCGGCTCTATCTGCCGGACGTTGATGTTTCGCAGCCCCTCGGCCTGGTGGTACTGCCCGATGGTGAAACCTGGTTCGATCACCTTGGCGTATGCGCGGCAATTGACGCCGCCATAAACAACGGACGCATCGTGCCTGTGGCTGTACTTGGCATCGACAATATCGATGAACACGAGCGAACTGCGATACTCGGCGGGCGCAGCGAGCTGATAAAGGATATCGCCGGCCAGTTGTTGCCGACGATCCGCGCCGAACACCCACAGCGGCGGTGGGCAGACCGTTCGCGCACCGTGCTGGCCGGACAGAGCCTCGGCGGGGTCAGCGCGCTCATGGCCGCTCGTTACGCACCGGAAACGTTCGGGCTGGCGCTCAGCCACTCCCCTTCGATGTGGTGGACGCCAGAGGGTGCCAGCCGGCCAAACGTGTTCAGCGAAACCGATTCGTCATGGGTGAGCGAACATCTGCTTTCTGCCCCGCCGCAGGGCGTGCGCATCAGCCTGTGCGTGGGATCGCTGGAAGGTTCGACGGTACCCCACGTTCAGCGGCTGCATCAGCAGTTGCTTACCGCTGGCGTCGACAGCCATTGCGCAATGTATACCGGGGGTCACGATTACGCATGGTGGCGCGGCGCACTGATTGACGGGCTTGGTTTACTCCAGGGTTGACTTGACCCGCGAACACTTTCAGGCAACTGTACAGGCTTCCTGAATAAAGAAAATGTCACCTGCGGAAAAGGAATAAACATCAGATGTATGCCCGCAAGTATCGCCCAACACGCTCACGCAAGGCGCTTGTCACTCTTCTTTCTGGTCTCACCCTTATCTGGAATGCGCACGCTTTCGCAAAGCCGGATATGCAGCCACTGGGGCCGAATATCGCCGATAAAGGCTCTGCGTTTTACCATTTCAGCGTCAACTCGTTCGACTCCACCGATGGCAGCCGCCATTATCGGGTATGGACGGCCGTGCCAAATAAAGCCGCACCGGCGTCGGGCTACCCGATTTTATATATGCTCGACGGCAACGCAGTTATGGACCGCCTGAACGACGACCTGCTCAAACAGCTGGCAGAAAAATCACCGCCGGTGATTGTGGCTGTCGGGTATCAGACCAACCTCCCCTTCGATCTCAACGGCAGGGCCTACGACTATACGCCAGCAGAAGAAAGCGGCAAAACGGATACCCGCAACGGGCGTTTTAACCGTAAGAGTGGGGGTAGCAACGACTTCCGCCAGTTACTGGAAACGCGTATAGCGCCAAAGGTGGAACAGGGATTGAATATCGATCGGCAGCGTCGCGGCCTGTGGGGGCACTCCTACGGCGGCCTGTTCGTGCTGGATGCATGGCTGTCTTCCCCTTATTTCCGGACGTATTACAGCGCCAGCCCGTCGTTGGGCAGAGGCCATGATGCGCTACTGAGCCGCATCACGGCGGTTGAGCCGTCGCAACACTGCGCCAGGCGCCTGATGATAATGGAAGGTTCGGCGACACCGGGCGATAACCGGGAAACGCATGCTGCCGGAGTGCTGACGAAAATTCATGCCACCCTCGCCACGCTGGAAGATAAAGGCGTCAATGCCGCCTTTTGGGATTTCCCAAACCAGGGACACGGGCCGATGTTCAACGCCTCCTTCCGCGGAGCGCTGTTAGATATCAGTGGTGAAAACGCAGGTAACACAGCAGGCTGTCATTCATTAAGCCGCTAAACACTGCCCGCCTTGATGCGGGCAGTATACCTGTAACACTACGATCAAAATGACGCGGTAACACCGGCATAATAAGCCCGGCCAGGCTCGTTATAGGTATTCGCCCCTTCGGAAGATCGGTAGATCTGTTTATCTAAGATATTGCTGACACCAACGTTAAGACGCAGATTTTTATTGATATCGTAATTGAAGTTCGTCCCCACCAGCGAATAAGCGCCCAGCTCTTTACCTGACAGACCGCCAGTATCTTCACTACGAGTTTCCGAATGAGTACGCGGTTTTTGTCTGCCGTATAACGTCCAGTTGACGCTGGCAGAGAACGCCTGGGTGATGGTCCAGTCAAGCGAGTTATTAATGGTGTATTTCGGGATGATCGACAGCGGGTTACCGGTGTCTTTTTGCTCCGAGGTGATCATCCAGGTGGCATTGGTATTCCAGTTCAGACGATCTTTCACCAGCGGGAACGCCATGCTGGCTTCGATACCGTCCACCAGTGCTTTCCCGCCGTTCTGCCACTGGAGAATATATGCGCCGGAAGCGGTTTGCCCGATAACATTATCGCCGGCCACGATCTTATTCTGGTAGTCATTGCGGAAGTAGGTCACGCTGGCATGGTAATCTTCCCAGGCGAACTCCAGCCCAATTTCTTTATTGATGCTGATTTCCGGATCGAGATCTTTATTACCGATCAGGTAGCAGCCGCCCGATGTAATATCTTTTGGACAACCGTTGCCTTTCGAGTAGAGCAGATAACCTTCGCTGGATTGGTACAGGTTTGGTGCTTTAAAGGTTCTGGCAATCCCCGCTTTGACTTTGAAGTAATCGCCCAATTCCTGCGAGAGGTTCAGGCTGGGGCTGAAGTTACCGCCGGACTCGTTGAGATAATCAAAGCGCAGGCCGGGAATGATATTCGTGCCGGGAACCGGCTCAATATTATCTTCAATATACAGCGCACTGATTTGGGAATGGTTTTTACTGCTGCGATCCGCAGCCGAGCCAGAAATGCCGCCGATATCACTGTCATCCACGGTCAGGCTGGTAGAGGAAGGATCGTCGAGCTCATCTCGGCTCCACTCCGCACCCACGGTCAGCGTTTGATCGACCAGCGCATTCAGCGGAATATTAAGCTCGCCGCTGGTTCGCCAGGAGCTCAGGCGATTGGTCGTGAACTTTTCATCCGCCGAAATACGCCCTTCACCGCCGCCGGATAATCCTTCATTCATGCGGGTGTTATTGGTTTTCTCGTAATAGACACCAAAACGGCTTTGACCCCAGTCCCAGATACCATTATGTGTAATGCCATAATTCTGCCGGTACAGGCGGTTCGTCTCTTCGCCGGATTTCGCCAGGCTTTCAGTGACGGCACTGGAAGAACTGTTTTGCGTATCGCCTGCATAGATATTCCCCTGGCGGCTATATCCGGCTTCGAAATCGATAATTTGCTGCGGATTTAATTTCCACGAGACAACGCCGTTAATATCTTTGTTGCGCACCCCTTCATGTCCGGCCGCGTTTTTCGTACCGGCCGAGGAGTTAATATCCCAGCTGTCGGCATCGGTTTTATTCAGGTTTCCGTACAGGCGCATGGTCAGCGCATCGCCAGCCAGCGGCCCGCTAAGGCTGAAGTTGGCGCGACGCGTAGCGCCTTCGTCGCTGCTTTCCGGCTGGTTGGTGTATAACGACAGCGAACCGTGCCAGTCGTTGGTAGGGCGTTTGGTAATGATGTTCACCACCCCGCCCGCTGCGCCCGAACCGTAGCGTGCCGCCGCAGGGCCGCGGATCACTTCAATACGCTCAACCTGTTCCGGTGGCACCCAGTTGGTGTCGCCGCGGGTATCACGCTCTCCACGCCAGCTATAACGCACGGCGTTGCGCGACGTCACCGGTATACCATCAATTAAAATTAAGGTGTTCTCCGGCCCCATGCCGCGAATGTCGATCTGGCGGTTATTACCACGTGTACCCGAGGCGCTGTTGCCGGTCAGATTGACACCGGGCATTTTGCGAATAATATCGGAGAGATCGTTGACCGGAGGGTTCTTTTTAATATCTTCGCTGGTAATAATCGACACGCCCGGCTGCTGTTTGAGTACCTGCTCAGCGGTGGCTTCCACCACCAGGGTCTCGTCGTTATCATCGGAGGATTTTGCCAGTGATACCTGACTGTTCAACCCTGCCAGGAGCGCAGTGAGCGGCCAGAAGATCTTGATAATTCTCATACCCATTCCCTAATACATGCCTAACGTAAAAGTGATCGATCGTTAAGCTCACATCCTTGCCAGATATTTTAAACTGCCATTATTTTTATAATAAGAATGATAATTAATATCATTTGGAGAGGATTAAGGCAATCCTTAATACACGGATGCGCGCATTAATGAAACGCACGCATTGGCCCGGAGTGATTCTTCCCGGGTACCGCCCTGTGCGTTCGTAAAGCTGGCATACTGAAACAGCGGAAGAAGAGAACAGCCCATTGGTATTTCGTGTAGTGACATAACGTTAATATGTCATTACAAGGGAACGCAGCCCCGGTAAGCGCAAGCGCCACCGGGGAAAGAAAGGTTATTGTTGCGCTAACTGATTGCGACGGTACTCGCCCTGGCGCTCCAGCATCCAGCCAGGATACTCGCGCGGCAGCGCGCTGACCGCATCCAGCTGTTTCAGCTCATCATCGCTCAGCTGAATGCCGGTTGCGGCAATGTTGTCATCCAACTGATCGACCCGTTTCGCCCCGATGATGACGCTGGTCACCGCTTTCTGGTGCAGCAGCCACGCCAGCGCGATTTGCGCCACGGAAACGCCTTTACTTTCGGCGATGGTACGCATCACGTCCACGCAGTCGAAGGCGCGATCTTTATCCACCGGCGGGAAGTCGAACGCCAGACGGCGGCTACCGGCTTCGCTCTGCCCGTCGCGACCATATTTTCCACTCAGCAGGCCGCCCGCCAGCGGGCTCCAGACCATCAGCCCGACGCCTTCGCTCTGCATCAACGGCACCAGCTCGCGCTCAAGATCGCGTCCGGCAATAGTGTAGTACGCCTGCAATGACGCAAAACGCGCCAGCCCGAGTCGCTCGGAAATGCCCAGCGCTTTGGCTATCTGCCACGCCGCCCAGTTCGAGACGCCGATGTAGCGCACGTGGCCGTGCTGCACCAGGTTATCCAGCGCATACAGCGTCTCCTCAATCGGCGTGGCCGGATCGAAACCGTGAAGCTGATAGAGATCGATATGATCGAGCTGCAGGCGACGCAGGCTCTCCTTCACGCTGCTGATGATGTGATAGCGCGAGCTGCCGCGCGAGTTCACTCCCGCCGTCCCGGTTTCGCCAAATACTTTAGTCGCGACCACCACGTTCTCGCGCGGGATTTTCAGGTTTTTCAGCGCCTGCCCGAGGATCGCCTCCGAGCGCCCTTCCGAGTAAACGTCCGCGGTATCGATAAAGTTGATCCCGGCATCCAGCGCGCGGCCCACCAGCTGTTCTGCTTCGCTCTGCTGGAGCTGACCAATCTTGCCCCACATGCCGCCTTCTCCGCCGAAGGTCATGGTGCCGAGGCACAGTTCAGAAACGAACAGACCGGTGTTGCCCAGTTTTTGATAACGCATAAGATAATCCTCGCATGTCGATTGGGTACCCGATAGTTATACCCGCCCCTCAGCCATCGCGAATGTGGCGTTCCTGTCCGTTTATTGCCCAATCCTTTGAATTTATCCGCGCGGGGCGTTGCCAAAGACGCTATAGTCCGGGAGCTGTACCTGCTGATACGGCTCCCAGCCGCCGCCGAGCGCCTTGTAGAGCGCCACCAGATCGAGAGCGCTTTGTACCTGCGCCTGCGCCCGCTGCTGTTCGGCCTGCGCCAGCTGACGCTGGGCGTCCAGCACGTCGATAAAGCTGGCGATCCCCTGCCGGTAGCTGTCGCTGGCTAAATCAAAGGCGTTTTGCAGTGCGTCGATGGTTTTCGCGAGGCCCGCCTCACGCTGCTGGTCGGTGCGATAGCTCACCAGCGCGTTTTCCACATCCCCGAGCGCGGTCAGCACCGTCTGGCGATAGTCCAGTACCGCAGCGCCCTGCTGCGCGCGCGCCACCTTGACGCTGGAGACCAGTCGACCGCCCTGGAAAATCGGAATGGAAACCTGCGGGCCGAAGCTGTAGAAGTGGCTGCTCCAGTCGGTCAGCCAGCCGGATTCGCTGTTGCGCAGGCCAAACTGTCCGGAGAGGGTAAAACTCGGGAACAGCTCGGCCACCGAGACGCCAATCTGAGCCGTGGCGGCATGAAGGTTGGCCTCCGCTTCGCGCACGTCCGGACGGCGGCGCGCCAGCGTGGACGGTATACCAGTCTGCACGATATCCGGCAGCGCGGGCATTGGCTGCGCGGATTGCAGCTCGCTATCCAGCGCCCCCGGCGGCTTGCCGAGCAGAATAGCCAGCCCGTTCATCGCCTGGCGTTCCTGGGCCTGATACTGCGGCAGCTGCGCTTCAAGATTGCCCAGCTGCGCCCGGGCGTTTTCCACGTCCATCTGCGGTGACAGCCCGCCGCGCTGGCGGCTTTCGGTCAGGTCCAGCGTCTGCTGCGCGCTTTTAATCTGTGTGTTCAGGGTAGCGATAATGCTCTGCGCCCCGCGCAGCTGGAGCCACGCGCGCGCCACTTCCGCTTCCAGCGACACCAGCGCATCGTTACGCTGTTCGATGGCGGCCTTCTGCTGCGCCTCGGCGGCTTCCACCTGACGGCGCACCTTGCCCCAGAGGTCGATTTCCCACTGGGCGTCGAAGCTGCCCTGATAAAGGTTAATCGGCTGCGTCAGCGGCCCCAGCGCGCCTCTGAGTTCAGGGTCGACATTATCCAGCTGGTCGTACACGCCGTGGGATTTTAGCTCCCCTTCCAGCCCGAGCTGCTGGCGCGTCGCCTGCAGATTGCCGTTCACCGACGGGAAAAATGCCCCGCCCGCCTGGTTAATCTGTTCACGCGCCCCGGCAATGCGCAGTACCGTTTGCTGCAGCGTCAGGTTTCCGGCGATGGCGCGTTCAACCAGACTGTCGAGCTGCGGCGAGCCGAAGGTTTTCCACCAGCGCGGATTGGTCGCGGCGGAGGTGGTTTGCGATTTTACCGCGCTGTCGCCCTTATCGTTCCAGTGCGTAACGGCGGGTGGCGCAGGCTGCTGGTAGTCCGGCCCGACGGCGCAGCCCACCAGCAGCATCATTATCATCAGGGGGTGTAAACGTCTGTGTATCATCAGTGTGCTCCTGCACTCCCCTCGCTCTTAACCGGCGAGAGCAACAAACAAAACGGAATCAATAGCAAGGCCACGGCGCTCAGAATGGTGAAGACGTCGATGTAGGCCAGGAAGCGGGACTGCTCGATCATCGTCTGGTACATCCGCCCGGTGGCAATCCCGGTCGGATCGCCCACCTGGGTGGTGAAGTTCTGGATCGCCTGGGCGCTTTCGCGAATCGCCAGCTGGAACTGCTCGTTAAACGGCGAGGCGTGGTAGGCAAGGTGTGCGCTGTGCGCCTGCGCGCGCTCGGTGATGGCCGCCGTCGAGAGTGAAATCCCGATGGATCCCGCCACGTTGCGGAACATGGTAAACAGCGCCGCCGCATCGGCGTTGAGCCGTCTCGGTATCGAGATGAAGGCGATGGTGGTGAGCGGCACAAACAGGAACCCCAGACCAATCGACTGGGCGCTGCGGAACAACACCAGGGTTTCGAAGTCAATATCCGGCGTCAGCGTGCGCGACCAGAAGAACGACACCGCCAGGCAGGTAAAGCCAAAGGCGATGATCCAGCGCGTCTGCACCACCGGCATCAGCTTCAGTACCAGCGGGATGGTCAGCACGATCAGCACCGCGCCGGGCGAGAGCACCAGCCCGGACCAGGTCGCGGTATAGCCCAGATCCTGCTGCGCCAGCTGCGGGATCACCACCGAACTGCCGTACAGGATCATCGCCATTCCCGCCATCAGCAGGCTGGAGATCGCGAAGTTGCGGTCCTTCATGCAGTGCAGATCCACCACCGGCTTTTTGGCATACATCAGCCAGTAGATTGCGCCGATAATGCCGACCAGCGTCAGCACCGCGAAGGTGCGGATAAAGTTCGAGTAGAACCAGTCGTCATCCTCGCCCCGGTCGAGCATCACCTGCAAACAACCCAGACCGAGGGCGATCAGGCCGATCCCCGTCCAGTCGATGGTCAGCTTCTCTTTTGATTTGCTCTCCCACGGCGGATCTTCCAGCAGCTGGTAGATCGCCAGCACCGTCACAATCCCCACCGGGATGTTGATAAAGAACACCCAGCGCCAGGAGTAGTTGTCGGTGATCCAGCCCCCCAGCGTCGGGCCGAGCACCGGCGCGACGATAATCGCAATGGAGGAAAGCCCAAACGCTTTGCCCCTGTCCTCCGGCTTGAAGTAGTCAAGCAGCACCGACTGCTGGGTGGGCTGCAACCCGCCGCCAAAGAAGCCCTGCATCACGCGGAACAGGATGATTTGCCACAGCTCGGTGGCGATGCCGCACAGGAACGAGCAGATGGTGAACATCACGATGCAAATGAGGAAGAACTGCTTGCGGCCAAACAGCCGGCTCAGGAACGCCGAGATGGGCAGCACGATGCCGTTCGCCACCAGGTAGCTTGTCAGTACCCAGGTGGATTCGTCGTAGCTGGCCGAGAGCGACCCCGCCACGTGCGGCAGCGCGACGTTGACGATGGTGGTGTCCAGAATTTCCATGAACACCGCCAGGGTGACGACAATCGCCACCGCCCACGGGTTACTGGCGGGCTTCCAGTTATCGTGGCTATGATCCGTCATTCCACGGTGACCTTCGGTTCAACCGACAGCCCCAGCGGCAGCGGCTTGTTCGGATCCAGACCTTTATCAATGACGATTTTTACCGGTACGCGCTGAACAATCTTCACGAAGTTACCGGTGGCGTTTTCCGACGGGAAGGCGGAGAAGCGCGAGCCGCTGCCCTGCTGGATGCTGTCGATATGGCCTTCAAGCTCCATATCAGGCCAGGCATCCACGGAGACGCTAACCTTATCGCCGGGCTTCATGCGCTCAAGCTGGGACTCTTTAAAGTTCGCCACCACCCACACGTTCGGGGAGACCAGCGAGAACAGCGCGGTGCCCGCCTGAACCAGCGTGCCGGGCTGCACGTTGCGTTTGGTGACAAAGCCGTCGAACGGGGCGCGGACTTCGGTGTAAGAGAGGTTCAGATTCGCGGTTTCCAGCTGCGCTTTGGCCTGTTCGACCTGACGCTCGCGGGCTTCGACGTTGGTCTCCTGCTGGCGGATTTGCAGCTGTACCTGCTCCGCCACTTCCAGCTGCGCCTGTGCGCTGGCAAGGCCAGCCTGGGCGCTGCGCAGCTGAGCGTTAGCAGAATCAATACTTTGCTGGGTGGTCGCGCGCGGGTCGACGCCGCGCTGGCGGCGGTATTCCGCCTGCGCGTTCGCCAGATCGGCCTGCGCTTTCAACACCTGCGCTTTGGCTTCGTCACGCTGGGCGGGATACTGCACTTTTGAGAGCGCCAGCTGCGCCTGGGCCTGATGCAGCTGCGCGATAGCCAGCCCAAGCTGAGCCTGAGCCTGATCGCGCTGGGCGGTGGTATCGCGAGGATCGATCACTACCAGCACATCCCCTTTCTTCACGCGCTGGTTATCCCGCACGCGAAGCTCGGTAACGTAGCCCGCCGTTTTGGGGGCAATGGTCACCACGTCGCCGTCGGTAAAGGCGTCGTCGGTGGTCTCTTCGTTGCGGGTTAAAAACCACCAGACCAGCGCCACGATCACCATCACGATGACCACGATGCCAAGGATAATTAACGGTTTTTTGCCCGGGCGTTTACGCTCGTTATTGTTTTTATCCTGCTCGTCAGCAGGTGGATTTTGTTCTTCTGCCATAATTCAGCAACGGTCCTGTCAGTGAGCGGCATCACACTATGCCGTTCACTAAAGCTAGGACGTTGCTATACATTTGCCAGGAAAAACTGACAAATTGCGCACTATATGAGAAGGAATAGTCCGAAACCGATCGCCGCAGCCCAGAGCAGCATCGGGATCGACCAGAGGTGGAAGCGCCACCAGATGCGACGGTCGTTGGCCATGCGCAGGGCGATCAGGTTTGCCAGGGAGCCGGGCAGCAGCCCAAACCCACCGATGTTCACCGCCCAGGCCAGCAGCGTGTCCGGCGGAACGTAGTTGAGCAGCAGAATGGTGGCAGGCACGTTGCTGATAAACTGCGACAGGCCAATCGCCGTCAGCCACAGCCCCGGCTGCGACAGCGTGCTGACGCTGTGCAGAACGTTTTGCAGCACCGGAAGCTGAATAAGCAGATGCACGTCGATGAACATCGCCATAAAGACCAGCAGCAGCGTCCAGTCCACGCTCACCAGCACGCGCCGCGCCAGCACGACAAAGCCCGCGGCGACGAGCAGGACGCCCGCCAGCTCATACTTCAGCTCCAGGGCGAACAGAAAGACGATATATAATCCGAGGCAGCTCCACACCAGCCGCGGCTGCCACTGCGGGCCCGTGGTCCCGCTATGGTATTGCAGCTTTTTATCCGGAAACGCGAACCAGCAAACCGCCAGCAGCGACAGCATCATCACCAGCGCCAGCGGCGCCATCTGCCAGGTAAAGGCGGCGAATGACAGACCGGAACGTCCCCAGAGAAGAATATTTTGCGGGTTGCCGATGGGCGTCAACAGAGAACCGGCGTTAACGGCGAGCGCTTCAAAGATAATCAGTCTGCTGACCGGGATCTCGCAAAGCTTACGCAGGGTGAGCGTGAGGGGTACAATGATAAACAGCGCCACATCGTTGGTCAGAAACGTCGACAGCACCGCGGCGGAGAACACCATAAACAAGGCCAGCCTGCGCTCGGTGGCAAAACGACGCACCATTTTACGCCCCAGGACGTCAAAATAGCCGCTCAGCTCGACCCCTTTGGTCAGCATCATTAACCCACTCAGGGTGATGATGGTGCGCCAGTCAATCGCCGCAGACCAGGCGTGTGGCGCAAACGGCACAAACAGGCTTAACCCGGCGCCAATGATTAATAAGAGATGGAAGAAACGATCGCGTGACAGGGCCTGCAGTCCAGGGATTTTCATTCAGCGGAGGGACCATATTTAAGGGTAAATTCGCGAAACTTCACCAGCGTCTCTTCGCTAACGTGGTGCTCCATTCCTTCCGCATCCCGACGGGCAATTTCCGGGCTGACGCCCAGCACCAGCAAAAAGTTCTCGACAAGCTGATGGCGCTCGCGGCTCTCCTGCGCAAGCTTCTCCCCTTCCGGCGTCAGAAACACGCCGCGCCAGGGGATCATTTCGATCAGGCCTACCGAGGCCAGACGTTTTAACATTTTGGCGACCGTTGGCTGCGAAACCCCCAGCCTGGCGGCCATATCGACCTGACGCGCTTCCCCAACCTCGCGGATCAGATCGGAAATCAGTTCAACATAATCATCAATCAGTTCACGCCGGTGCGCTTCACGGACCTGGCGAAAACCTTCGACATGTTCTTCAACATTCACCAGTTGCGTCGTTTTTTTAATGGCTGGCTTACCTGCGCGACGGTTCATTGTACTTCCTCATTGGGGTGACGCTTCCAGCGCCCGGTATCGAGAGCGCACATTGTAAACCATCCCTCCACAAGCACAAAAAATTAACGAAATAGCCATAGCTATACAATATAGCCTGTGCTATATCTGTATGTAATGCAGTCACCCTTCACGGATCGAAGGGATCAAACATCAGGAGGTCTCATGAACGAATTCAAGAGGTGTATGAACGTGTTTACCCACTCTCCTTTTAAAGTGCGCTTAATGCTGTTGAACATGCTGTGCGATATGTTTAACAACAAACCGCATCAGGACGACAAACCTTCCCACTAAGCGGCGTTGCGGTACGCCGCTTCATTTTTCTGTCACACTTCCGCTGTAAACTGACCAATTCCCGATAATTTTTGCGGATTTGCAGCCCCCTTCGCAAAACATCTGTTTAGCAACTGTTGACCTTAATTCACGCTCGCACTATCTTCTTGCAGCCCTGCACAATTTGCGGCTCGCTGAAGCGGACCTCTCATTCCCTTTCCACGCACTGTCCGGCAGGCTTTGACCCTTGGCGCCAGGGTGAGCACATGGCGTTTTTGTGATAGTGACCTATGAATGTAACCCTGATAGATACCATCGTTACCCGCAGCCGGGCCTTAAGCCCGTGGACGGGATTTTACTTTTTGCAGTCGCTGCTGATTAACTTTGCGCTCGGCTATCCCTTCAGCCTGCTTTATGCAGTGGCTTTCACCTGCATCCTGCATGTGCTGTGGCGAGCGGCCCCGCGCGTGCAGAAAGCGTTGGTAGGGGTCTGTTCGCTGATTGCTGCGATGTATTTCCCGTTTGGCCAGGCCTACGGCGCGCCAAACTTCAACACCCTGCTGGCGCTGCACTCCACCAATATGGAAGAGTCGACGGAGATCCTGACGATCTTCCCCTGGTACAGCTACGTCGTCGGCCTCTTTATCTTTGCGCTTGGCGTCATCGCGGTTCGTCGCAAAGCAGACGCGAAGAGATCATGGGGAAAAATGGAGTCTCTGTGCCTGGCGTTTAGCGTGGGGACGTTTTTCGTTGCGCCGGTGCAAAACCTGGCCTGGGGCGGCGTGTTCAAGCTGAAAGATACGGGCTATCCGGTGTTCCGTTTCGTTAAAGACGTCGTCGTGAACAATAAAGAGGTTCTCGACGAGCAGGCGCGCATGGCTGAACTTTCCAATATGAAAGACACCTGGAACGTGCTGGCGGTTAAGCCGAAATACCATACCTATGTGGTGGTGATTGGCGAGAGCGCACGTCGCGACGCGCTGGGCGCATTCGGCGGGCACTGGAATAACACACCGTTTGCCAGCTCTGTCAACGGCACCCTGTTTACCGATTATGTGGCGGCCAGCGGCTCGACGCAGAAATCGCTCGGCCTGACGCTGAACCGCGTGGTGGATGGCAAACCTCAGTTTCAGGATAATTTTGTCACGCTGGCCAACCGCGCCGGTTTTCAGACCTGGTGGTTCTCCAATCAGGGGCAAATTGGCGAATACGACACCGCCATCGCCAGTATTGCTAAGCGTGCTGACGAAGTGCAGTTCCTGAAGAGCGGCGACTTTGAAGCCGACAAAACCACCAAAGACGAGGCGCTGCTGAAGATGACGGCGCAGGTCTTTGCTACCCAGCGCACCCAGCCGCAGCTGATTGTTCTGCACCTGATGGGATCGCACCCGCAGGCCTGCGATCGCACTGGCGGTAAATACGCGGAGTTTGTGCAGTCGAAAGAGACCTCTTGCTATCTCTATACCATGACGCAAACCGACGAGCTGCTCAGCAAGCTTTACGATCAGCTGCGCAATACGGGCGAAAGCTTCTCTGTGGTCTATTTCTCTGATCACGGGCTGGCGTTTAAAGAGCGTGGCAAAGAAGTGCAGTATCTGGCGCACGACGACCAGTTCCAGCAGAATTTCCAGGTGCCGTTTATGGTGCTGTCGAGCGATGATAAAACGCATCGTGTTATCAAAGCGCGGCGCTCGGCGAATGATTTCCTGCAGTTCTTCTCGCAGTGGACGGGGATTAAGGCCAAAGAGATAAAAAATGATTACCCGTTTATCTCCAACAAGAAAGCGCCCCCAGTGTACGTTACCAACTTCAAGTTACAGAAAGTTGACTATAACCATCTGGGTACCGATATTTTTGATATTAAGAGTAAGTAAGCTGTGCGATCTCGTGCGGTCTGATGCCCTCACCCTGACCCTCTCCCACAAGGAGAGGGAAAAAGCTAAAAAAAAATCCGCCACATTGGGCGGATTTTTTATTAGCTCACCGAAGTGATTAGAAGCGGTAACCTACGCCCGCGATCCAGGTGCCAACGTCAACGTTGCGGATACGGCTCTGCTCATAGGAGAAGTCCAGAGCCACGTCCTGGATTGGGTTGAACTGCAGGCCTGCGCCATAGGAGAAGCCGTAGTCGCTGTTGCTTGCAGTGCGGTTCAGACCCTGGTTTTCGGTCTGCTGGAATTTACCGTAGCCAACACCTACAACACCGTAGATGCTCGCCCAGTCGTTCAGACGGTAAGCTGGACCAGCAGTGATACCGTAGTACTGACCTTTGTTGTATGCGCCGTTTTCAGTACGATCTTTCTCGGTGTAGGTGAAAGAACCGATCACGCCCAGCGGGTTGTTATCCTGCTCGTAACGATACTTCAGGTTGAAACCGTTGGTTTTGTTCATCACGCCCTGCATATCGCTCTGAGCGTAACCACCAGTTACAGTAGAAGTAGCAGCTACAGCGGTACCTGCGGAAACAGCCAGTACAGCGGCCAGTGCTGAAAGACATGCAATTTTTTTCATAACCACCTCAAATGTGCTTCAAGTAAGTCCGTAAGTTTTAAATATATCAAAAAATTTTGCGAAACTCTTTGTGATTCGTGATGTCTAATGAGGCCTTTCCTGTAACAGAACGTTTCCAACCTCAGCTAACTCTTTCAAATCACATGCGATTTTTCCTACTAAACGCCCATATTGCGCGTCTGCGCCGTTACATTCATCCAGATTATTCCTAATCTTTCAGGTGATAAATCCACCAGCGCTTAACCATTTTACGGATTTCACGGGTCTTTTTTTTCAACCTAGTCTCAACCGTAGCTGTATATTTCCTTTACACTGCAACCTTTACTCCACTTGACATTAGCTGACAGGAGAAAGGATGCCTGGGTTATCCCGCACGTCGTCGGTCTGGTTGCCGGTAGCCGTCATACTTATTGCCATGTTGTCCATCCAAAGCGGTGCTTCGCTGGCAAAATCGCTTTTTCCACTGGTGGGTGCGCCCGGGGTAACAGCCCTGCGTATCGTGCTGGGAACGGCGATACTGGTCGTCATCTTCAAACCCTGGCGTCTGCGCTTCAAAAAAGAGCAACGTCTTCCCCTGCTTTTTTATGGTCTGTCCCTCGGGGCAATGAACTATATGTTCTACCTCTCCATCCAGACCATCCCGCTGGGGATTGCCGTCGCGCTGGAGTTTACCGGCCCGCTGGCGGTCGCGCTTTTCTCGTCACGTCGTCCGGTGGATTTTATCTGGGTCGTGCTGGCCGTTCTGGGCTTATGGTTCCTGCTGCCGCTCGGCCAGAATGTCTCTGAGATTGATCTCACGGGCGCAGCGCTGGCGCTGGGAGCAGGAGCCTGCTGGGCCGTCTATATACTCACCGGGCAGCGAGCGGGTGAAGAGCATGGCCCGGCAACGGTCGCCCTGGGTTCCGTGATTGCGGCTATCGTTTTTGTGCCGATCGGTATGGCGCAGGCAACGGAGTCTATCTGGCAATGGTCAGTCATGCCCATCGGGCTGGCGGTCGCTATTCTTTCAACGGCACTCCCCTATTCTCTGGAGATGATTGCCCTGACGCGTCTGCCGACGCGCATTTTTGGCACTCTGATGAGCATGGAGCCCGCCCTTGCGGCGATCTCCGGGATGGTGTTCCTGGGCGAAACGCTGACGTTCACCCAGACGCTGGCGCTCTGCTCAATTATCGCGGCGTCAATGGGGTCAACGCTCACCATGCGCCCTGAACCTAAAGTTGAGAAAATCGACATCGGCTAATGCCATATATTCTGCATGGCTTCACGGCCATGCAGAATAAAGGCCAGAATGCCATCCGTTATAATTTCTTACATAGTTTGTCATATAACCGAAATATCCTTCCCCACCCATTCTCCTCTATGCGAATTAAGATTGATCTGTATCAATTTTAAAATTATCCATTAATTTCAATAAATTAAATTATCAACCTCCTTCTTGCTATTAAACCGATAGGCACAGCCAGACCGCAGAGAAAAAATCCGGTGCTATACTTAGTTCCGTAATTACCTGGGACATAAACATCAAGAGGATATGAGATTATGAGTACCGCTAAACTGGTGAAAACGAAAGCGTCTAATCTGCTTTATACCCGTAACGATGTATCGGATAGCGACAAAAAAGCGACCATTGAGTTGCTGAATCGCCAGGTGATCCAGTTCATCGATCTTTCGCTGATCACCAAACAGGCCCACTGGAATATGCGCGGTGCAAACTTCATTGCCGTCCATGAAATGCTGGATGGCTTCCGCACAGCACTGGTGACACACCTCGATACGATGGCTGAACGTGCCGTTCAGCTGGGTGGTGTTGCGCTTGGTACCACGCAGGTGATCAACAGCAAAACGCCGCTGAAAAGCTACCCGCTGGATATCCACACCGTTCAGGATCACCTGAAAGAGCTGGCGGACCGCTACGCGATTGTGGCCAATGACGTGCGCAAAGCGATTAGCGAAGCCAAGGATGAAGATACCGCAGACATCTTCACCGCCGCATCCCGCGACCTGGATCAGTTCCTGTGGTTTATCGAATCTAACATCGAGTAATCCATAAGACTTTCCTGTCAAACCCTCGCCTCTGGTGAGGGTTTTGCACATTTATGGTGCACAGTTTTTGCCTGAGACGGTGCAAAAGTGAATAAATTGTAATAATCACCTCACACAACCGTTAATGGAAGATTGTTTTTTCGTCAGAATTTACGCTTAATATCTCCCCGTCAGTTGACCCAAACGAAGCGCACCAAAATGGTGCTCCATGCTGGTGCAACACGACATCATTGCCACGCTTTTTGTGCAATGGATGATTTCATCCCCTTTGTAAAACAACAGCTTGTAAAGTTGGCACGATTTTTTCATTGTGCCAGTCGTTCTCGCAGGGGATCGCCCCGTGGATATAAAAGGAAATGCTATGAAGTCTGTATTAAAAGTTTCACTGGCTGCACTTACCCTGGCTTTTGCGGTGTCCTCTCAGGCTGCCGACAAACTGGTTGTGGCGACCGACACGGCGTTCGTTCCGTTTGAATTCAAACAGGGTGACAAATACGTTGGTTTTGATGTTGATCTGTGGGCCGCTATCGCCAAAGAACTCAAACTGGACTACACCCTGAAGCCGATGGACTTCAGCGGCATCATCCCGGCGCTGCAAACCAAAAACGTCGATCTGGCGCTGGCGGGCATCACCATTACCGAAGAACGTAAAAAAGCGATCGACTTCTCTGACGGCTACTACAAAAGCGGCCTGCTGGTGATGGTCAAAGCGGATAATAACGACGTAAAAAGCGTGAAAGACCTCGACGGTAAAGTGGTGGCAGTGAAGAGCGGCACCGGTTCCGTGGATTACGCGAAAGCGAACATCAAAACCAAAGACCTGCGCCAGTTCCCGAACATTGACAACGCGTATATGGAACTCGGCACCAACCGTGCTGACGCTGTTCTGCACGACACGCCGAACATCCTGTACTTCATTAAAACGGCTGGTAACGGCAAGTTCAAAGCCGTGGGCGACTCTCTGGAAGCTCAGCAGTACGGTATCGCGTTCCCGAAAGGCAGCGACGATCTGCGCACCAAAGTTAACGGCGCGCTGAAAACGCTGAAAGAGAACGGCACTTACAACGAAATCTATAAAAAATGGTTCGGTACTGAGCCTAAATAATTTTACCTGAATTCAGGTTTATAGCGCCCGGCGGCGCTCACGCTTGCCGGGCCTACATTTTTCGTTTTTCACCACGGTATACAGGAATACATCATGCAGTTTGACTGGAGCGCCATCTGGCCTGCCATTCCACTCTTGCTTGAAGGCGCTAAAATGACCCTGTGGATTTCGGTCCTGGGTCTGGTTGGCGGGTTGATTATCGGTCTTGTCGCCGGTTTCGCCCGCACCTACGGTGGCTGGATTGCAAACCACATCGCACTGGTTTTCATCGAAGTGATCCGCGGCACGCCGATTGTCGTGCAGGTCATGTTTATCTACTTCGCCCTGCCAATGGCCTTCACCGACCTGCGCATCGATCCGTTCAGCGCGGCCGTCGTGACCATTATGATCAACTCGGGCGCCTACATCGCGGAAATCACCCGCGGGGCGGTGCTGTCGATTCATAAAGGTTTCAGCGAAGCCGGTCTGGCATTAGGTCTTTCTCGTCGCGAAACGATCCGCCACGTTATTCTCCCGCTGGCGCTGCGCCGCATGCTGCCGCCGCTGGGTAACCAGTGGATCATCAGCATTAAAGATACATCGCTGTTCATCGTTATCGGCGTGGCCGAACTGACCCGTCAGGGCCAGGAAATTATTGCGGGCAACTTCCGCGCGCTGGAAATCTGGAGTGCGGTCGCCGTCGTTTATCTGATCATTACGCTGGTACTGAGCTTCGTTCTGCGCCGTCTTGAAAGAAGGATGAAAATCCTGTGATTGAATTTAAAAACGTCTCCAAGCACTTTGGCCCAACCCAAGTGCTGCACAATATCGATCTGAATATCAAGCAGGGTGAAGTGGTGGTGATTATCGGGCCTTCCGGTTCCGGTAAATCGACCCTGCTGCGCTGCATCAACAAGCTGGAAGAGATCACCAGCGGCGATCTGATCGTTGACGGTCTGAAGGTAAACGACCCGAAAGTGGACGAGCGTCTGATTCGTCAGGAAGCGGGCATGGTGTTCCAGCAGTTCTACCTGTTCCCGCACCTGACGGCGCTGGAAAACGTGATGTTTGGCCCACTGCGCGTGCGCGGTGCCAACAAAGCGGCGGCGGAAGCGCTGGCAAAAGATCTGCTGGCGAAGGTTGGCCTGGCGGAGCGTGCGCACCACTACCCTTCCGAGCTCTCCGGTGGCCAGCAGCAGCGCGTGGCAATTGCGCGCGCGCTGGCGGTGAAACCGAAGATGATGCTGTTTGATGAGCCGACGTCCGCACTCGACCCGGAGCTGCGCCACGAGGTGCTGAAAGTCATGCAGGATCTGGCGGAAGAAGGGATGACGATGGTGATCGTGACCCACGAAATCGGCTTTGCTGAGAAAGTGGCTTCCCGCCTGATCTTTATTGATAAAGGCCGCATCGCCGAAGACGGTAACCCGCAGGAATTGATCGCCAATCCGCCTAGCCAGCGTCTGCAGGAGTTCCTGCAGCACGTCTCCTGATCCCTCGCTACATACCGAGCCGGGCTTGCCCGGCTTTTTTACGCCAGATTGTTCCCAAAAACTCCCCTCCGCCTCTCGCCCTCTATACTTATCATTTTGCACGATATTTTTGTCGGAGGACGCCGTGCCGTGGATCATGCTGCTGTTGATAAGCCTGTTTAGTGCGCCATCCCTCGCCGTGGCAATCCCCGGCGTCACTACCGGAACAACTGCTACTCAGCAAAATACGCCGCCTCCGGAGCCGAATGCAGAACAAAAAAAAGCGGCCTATAGCGCACTTGCCGACGTCCTTGAGAATGACACCTCCCGGCAGGAGCTGATCGATCAGTTGAGGAAGGTGGCCGCCACGCCGCCTCAGGATCCGGTTCCGACCATTACGCCACCGCAGATCGAAGAGGAAAAGACGGTACTGGAAAACGTCACCGACATCAGCCGCCGCTACGGGGAAGCCCTGTCGTCGCGTTTTGCCCAGCTCTATCGAAATCTTGTTGGCACCTCGCATAAACCTTTTAATCCCCACACCTTCACCGCAGCCGCCACGCAGTTTGCAATTCTGGCGGGTGCCGTATTCATTTTTTACTGGCTGCTGCGCCTGTGTGCCTGGCCGCTCTACCGGAAGATGGGCCACTGGGGACGGAAAAAAAATCAGCATAAAAGCAGCTGGCTGCACCTCCCGGCCATGATTACCGGGGCGTTTATCATCGATTTACTGCTGCTGGCCCTGACGCTGTTTGTCGGTCAGGTGCTGGCGGACCGCCTCAATACGGGCAACAAAACCATTGCCTTCCAGCAGGCGCTCTTCCTGAATGCGTTTGCGCTCATCGAATTTTTTAAAGCGGTGCTGCGCGTCATCTTTTGCCCGCGCGTGCCTGAACTTCGCCCTTTCAACATCAACGACGACAGCGCGAAATACTGGGCCGTGCGGCTAAGCGTGCTCAGCGGGCTGATAGGATACGGCCTACTGGTTGCCGTGCCGATTATCTCCAACCAGGTCAACGTGCAGTTTGGCGCGCTGGCGAACGTGCTGATTATGCTCTGTATAACCGTCTGGTCTCTGTACCTTATCTTTCACAATAAAAGGGCGATCACCGAGAGTCTGCTGCATCTGGCCGACCGTTCCCTCTCTTTCTTCAGTCTGTTTATCCGCGCCTTCGCGCTGGTGTGGCACTGGCTGGCAAGCGCGTATTTTATTGTGCTGTGCTTCTTCTCGCTGTTCGACCCGGGAAACAGCCTGAAATTTATGATGGGGGCGACGTTTAAAAGCCTGGCGATTATCGGCATCGCGGCGTTTGTGTCCGGGCTGCTGTCCCGCTGGATCTCGAAAACCATCACCCTGTCGCCGCAGGTGCAGCGTAATTACCCGGAACTGCAAAAACGGGTGAACGGCTGGATGTCGGTATCGCTTAAGGTGGCACGTATTCTGACCGTCTGCGTGGCCATCATGCTGCTGCTGAACGCGTGGAGCCTGTTTGATTTCTGGAACTGGCTACATAACGGCGCAGGCGAGAAGACCGTCGATATTTTAATTCGTATCGCGCTGATTCTGTTCTTCTCCGCCGTCGGCTGGACGCTGCTGGCGAGCCTTATCGAGAACCGTCTGGTATCGGATATTCACGGCAGACCGCTCCCCAGCGCCCGCGCGCGCACGCTGTTAACCCTGTTCCGCAATGCGCTGGCGGTGATCATCAGCACCATCACCATCATGATTGTGCTATCGGAAATCGGCGTGAATATCGCCCCGCTGCTGGCAGGTGCAGGCGCGCTGGGGCTGGCGATCTCTTTCGGCTCGCAAACGCTGGTGAAGGATATTATTACCGGCATCTTTATCCAGTTTGAGAACGGGATGAACACAGGGGATCTGGTGACCATCGGGCCGCTGACCGGTACCGTGGAGCGGATGTCGATTCGTTCGGTAGGCGTGCGTCAGGATACCGGGGCATATCACATCATTCCGTGGTCATCCATCACTACCTTCGCCAACTTTGTGCGCGGGATAGGTTCCGTGGTGGCGAACTACGATGTGGACCGTCATGAGGATGCCGACAAAGCGAAGCAGGCGCTGCGGGATGCGGTGGAAGAGCTGATGGAAATGGAGGATATTCGCGGGCTGGTGATTGGCGAGCCGTCCTTTGCCGGCATCGTTGGGCTGACCAACACGGCGTTCACCCTGCGCGTGTCGTTCACCACCCAGCCTCTGAAGCAGTGGACGGTGCGCTTTGCGCTCGACAGCATGGTGAAAAAACACTTCGATCTGGCAAACGTGCGGATGCCGGTACAAACGTATCAGGTACTGCCGCCGCCCGCAGCGCCGCTCCCACCGCAGGAGCCGACGCTGTAGCCGGGTTGCCCGGTGGCGCTGCGCTTACCGGGCCTACGAAACACATTATTTGCGACGTTTGTTATCGTCCATAAACGACCAGGCGATAAAGCGGCTCTGCTTCTGGCCCTGCGCCATCTCTTTTTTCACTACTTTTACGGCACCCCCTTCGCTCAGCGCGCGGTAGAGCGGCGGCAGGTTATCCCCACGGGAAACCAGCGTCGTGAACCACTTCACCTGACGGCCAAACTGTTTGCTTTCCGCAATCATGCGCAGGATAAACGCCACTTCACCGCCTTCGCACCACAGCTCCTGCTGCTGTCCGCCGAAGTTTAGCGCGGCATCTTCTGCCTGACCGAGGTTACGGCGTTTACGCTCGCTGCCCGCGCGAGCCGCTGCCGCCGAATCATGAAACGGCGGGTTGCACATCGTAGCGTCATAGCTTTCGTTTTTATGAATTATGCCGTTGAAGATGGAAGCCGCCTCTTTCTGACGACGCAGACGAATGGAGCGGCTCAGGCCAGGGTTCGCGCTGATAATCGCCTGCGCGCTGGCAAAGGCCTCGGCGCCGATTTCGCTCCCGGTAAAGCGCCAGTGATATTCATGTACGCCAATCAGCGGGTAAATCAGGTTTGCCCCGGTGCCTATATCCAGGATGGAAGCCTGCTGCGGTACAGCGCCGTCACGATCTTCGGCAAGCAGATCGGCAAGGTGATGAACGTAATCAGCGCGGCCCGGCACAGGGGGGCAGAGAAAGCCTTCCGGAATATCCCAGTGAGCCACACCGTAAAAATGCGCCAGCAGGGCTTTGTTCAGCGTTTTCACCGCCTGCGGATCGGCAAAGTTGACGGTCGGCTCACCCGCTGGGGTCTGGACAATATAGTCCTGCAGCGCAGGGCAGCTCTGGCACAGGGCGTTCATGTCGTAGCGGCTGCGGTGGCGATTTCGTGGGTGCAATCCCGGCTTTTGGGAAGTCATGGCGTTCTCCTTTAAACAGCGGCGTAAGATACCCTGTGCTGGCCCAGCGGTAAATCTTTCTCTGCGGCGCTTAAAAAAACACCGTAAATCAAACACCTCTACGTCTATGATCTGTCAGCGAATTGTCAGTTTTTATCGTTCAAAAAATAAGCAGAACATCATCAAATATTTGCGCTAAGTCACACTCGTCAGGCTTCTAAACTTAAAGGGAATCACCTGTTGTTTCCTCATGAGGATGTGATTATGAAAAAGTACCTGACCCTTGCTGTTATCGCCGGCGCCCTGGCAACGGCTTCATTTTCTGCGATGGCCGTTCAGCCACTGAATGAAAGTACCGATACTAGCCAGCTGCATCCGGCGGGCACCGTCTCGGTAAGTCGCGCAAGTAACCTGGACGATCTGCAGAATAAACTGGCCGAAAAAGCCCGCCAGGAAGGTGCGAAAGGCTTTGTCGTGAACTCCGCTGGCGGAGATAACCATATGTACGGCACAGCAACCATCTATAAATAATTTTTTTCCTCCACAACCAGACTGCATCTGCCTGCCGGATGCAGTTCATTTCCGCTTTATCTTGATTGTTCATTTTTTAACCCCATATTAAAAACAGGGTCTAAACCGATTCAGGAGGATGCCATGGCTTCCGGTTGGGCGAATGACGACGCCGTTAACGAACAGATCAACAGTACCATTGAAGATGCGGTTGCGCGCGCTCGCGGTGAGATTCCGCGCGGCGAAAGTTTGAAGGAGTGCGAAGAATGCGGAGAGCCGATCCCGGAGGCGCGGCGTAAAGCCATTCCAGGCGTAAGGTTATGCATTGCCTGCCAGCAGGATAAAGATTCAAAAAATGCCTCACATTCAGGTTATAATCGCAGAGGATCGAAAGATAGCCAGTTACGCTGACTCTCCTTTACCTAAGTTAACCCTGCCTGCACTTACCTTTACGCTCACGGTTTTTAGCGAACCGCGTAGCAAAATGTGCCCTTCATCTTTCTTCTGTAAAGCGCATGCACAAGAAGTGTAAAGCGCTGGTTTGAATTTATTAATATTCAATAAGTTATTTGTCATTCAATTTTTTTGACTGACCACGTCAATTCTCTTCGATTTTATCACTCAGGAAAAAACGTGATACTTATCACATCGACGGAACATCGTCCCCTTAACAGAAAACACCTGCGAGAGATTAATTATGAAAACCATCAAATATGCTGTAGCTGCTGTTGCCCTGTCCGCTCTGTCTTTCGGCGCATTCGCCGTAGAGCCTGTTTCATCCACTCAGGCCCAGAGCATGAATAAAATCGGTGTGGTAAGTGCAGAAGGCGCGACCACGCTGGACGGCCTGGAAGCCAAGCTGGCTGAGAAAGCCGCTGCTGCCGGTGCAAGCGGATACACCATCACCTCCGCTAACACCAATAACAAGCTGAGCGGTACTGCGGTTATCTACAAATAATCGCCTGAAATGAATGCTGTACCCTCGCCAAACCCTCTGGTGAGCTGCTCCAACCCTCATTGACCCTGTTGTTTGTTACCCTTGCTTGCCCGTCCGCCACTGGACGGGCTTTTTTTTGCTTAAAACGACTGTGCCACCCGCTGTAACCCCGCTTCCACCGTCTCTACCTCCCCTGTCGCCAGCAAGCAGCAGGCCATTTGCAGCTTGATCGACTGTGGGACCGGCACATTTCCGGCCAGGCACTGCGTAATCCAGTGCGCGGTAACCTGCGGATCTTTTGACTCCGGCAGAATCACATCGCTGTTTTCTTCCCCGCGTTCAAGCACAACGCGCGTACCGGCAGAATCGATCAGCATCAGCTGTGGGCAACGCTGCGGGTTGGCGTACACCTCCCCTTCTGTTCCGTGCATCAGCAGTGCGCGTCCACCGATTTCGGCAAAGAACTGACCGACGCGCGTCACGTACTCCGGATGAGAAACACTGGAAAGGCGCAGTGCGGCATCCTCAGCAAACGGCGTTGCCAGCTTCGCCAGGGTGTGCGCACTGTTACGCACGCCCATGCGCCAGCGCATGTCCAGCTGCTTTTCCAAAGGCGGGCAGAGCGCACGAACGGGAATATAGACCGGCTGGTTCCCCTCCAGCTTTGCCTGCGCCTGGCCGGCATGGAGAGTCGGTTCAATGCCCAGCAGTTCAAAGATGGTTTCTGTCAGTACGCGCGTGGGATCTTCGCTGACCCCATGTACCACCACCGGGAACCCCAGCTTATGTAACAATATCGCCAGCAGCGGCGTCAGGTTTGCCTGCTTGCGCGCCCCGTTATAGCTCGGGATCACAATCGGCATCGGTTTTGCCACTGGCGGTGTTAAGCGCAGCGTTTGCGCCTGCATCGCCTCGTAGAAACCACGCATCTCCGCTTCGCCTTCGCCTTTGATACGTAGCGCAATCAGGATGCCGCCCATTTCCAGGTCCGGTACCTCGCCGTTGAGCATACGGGTGTAAAGCGCGCGAGCGGTTTCATGGTCCAGGTCGCGGGCGTGGTTTTTCCCACGTCCTACCTCTTTGATAATTTTGCGATAATCCACGACATTCCTCCTGACAGCCTATCTTGTTAACACTATAGCTCTGATGAATGGCTATCCGTTAGTTTTTTATCCCTTAAGACAACCTTCTGTTTTAATAGCAAAAAATAAACACAAGCTTTTTTTCAATTATTTGTGATTTCTATAGCAGATTCGTATTCATACATTTTTTGATTAAATAACCAGCGGAAAGTCATTAAGGGTCAACGGTGAAAACGTCCAGGCAACGCTCTCACCCGAAACATATCAGGATTTGCTATGAACAAGGTTGCTTTAGGTTTAATCATCGCCGCAGCGGTGGGATGTTCTGCATCCACGTTTGCGGCAACGAACGGTGAAGGACAAATAAACTTCACCGGCGAAATTATCGATTCTGCTTGTCAGGTCGTAAATGGATTAAGTAATCCATTAAATGTACAGCTGGGCAAAGTGTCTAAAACGGTATTTACCGGTGCAGGCTCTACCAGCACCTTAACGAAGTTTGATATTCAATTAACGAATTGTCCTGACACGGTCACCTCCGCCGCCATTAACTTTGGCGGAACACCGGATGCGAATAACAATTCAACGCTTGCCTTAACGCCAGATACCGATGCGGCGACAGGGGTGGCGATTCAGCTGGTGGATGCCTCGCAGCAGCCTGTCAGCCTGTATTCGCCGTCTCAGCAGTATCAGTTAACCTCCGGCACGGCGGTTAACGATCTGGAGTTCGGCGCACGCTATATCCAAACCGGCCCGGCAATTACCGCTGGCCCCGCTAACTCCGTTTCAACCTTCACCGTTATTTATAACTGATCTTATCAATCCGGAGATATTAATGCTTTCGCGAGCATTAATATCTTCTCTATTCATTGAGAAATCTTTATGCGCCACGGTTATTTACTGAGCACGCTTTTACTGGTAGCAACTGCTTCACATGCTGGGGTCATTATTAACGGCACCCGACTGGTCTATCAGGGAGATAAAAAGGAATCTTCTCTTGGTCTTTCAAATCCAGATGCGACGGATTATCTGGTGCAGTCCTGGGTTGATTCCGGCGGTAAAAACCTGGCCAAAGCCCCGTTCCTGATCACCCCGCCGCTTTTCCGTCTGGATGCGCACGAAGATAACGTTCTGCGCGTGGTGCGTACGGGCGGAAATTTACCGGAAGACAGGGAATCCCTGTACTGGTTGAACATTAAAGCAATCCCTTCCTCAAAACACGTTGAGGGGGTAAATACGCTGCAAATCGCCATTAATACTCGAATCAAATTACTGTATCGCCCGTCTGCGGTAAAAGGCAGACCAGAAGATGTGGCGGATAAGCTTGAATGGCGCCGCGAAGGGAACGACCTCGTGGTGAATAACCTCACGCCGTTTTATATGAATTTCCAGACCGTCACGCTGAACGGTCATAAAGTCGCGAAAGCCACCTGGGCTGTTCCGAAAACGGAAACACATTTTGCCTTACCGGGTAATGTCGGGGGCGCGGACGTGACGTATTCCATTATTACCGACTACGGAAGCATCAGCCATACCTGGTCGAAATCCGTTCATTAATTTTTTTCCCGGTAATAAAATAATTATGTACAGCCATAAAAAGCCGTTCACCTGCCGATTGTCTTCATTGCTGGTCATTCTCTGTGGCCTGGCAATGGCGATCTTTGCGCAGCAGGTTATGGCTGATGATTATTTTAACCCTGCCCTGCTGGATATTGATAATCCCCAGCAGGGTAAAACCGATCTGTCCATCTATGAAAAAGGGCCAGGTCAGGCGCCGGGGAAATATGAGGTCGCGGTATTTATCAATAATAATAAAATTGATACCCGCAACGTGACCTTTACGCTTCAGAAAGATTCGCAGGGCAACAACACGCTGCAGCCTTGCTTTAGCCTTGAGGAATTAAAAAGCCTCGGCATCAAAACCAAAAAATTTCCGCAGCTGATGGCCAAAGGCCAGTGTGCTGATTTACATGTCATTCCTGCGGCATCCGCCACCTTTCGCGTTCGCAACCAGCAGCTGCTGATGAGCATCCCTCAAACGGCGCTGGGCCAGGTGCCTCGCGGTTACATTGACCCGAAAGAGTTTGACGAAGGGATCACTGCGGGCCTGCTTAATTACAGCGCCAATGCCAGCCACAGCCGCGCGCGACAGCACGGTGAGCAGGATAACAGCAGCCAGTACGTAAACCTGCGCCCAGGCCTGAACGTTGGCGCATGGCGCATTCGCAACTATTCCACCTGGAATCGCAGCACCACGGGCCACGAGGAGGAGCAGAAATTCACCTCCGTTTATACCTATGCGCAACGCGATATCGTGGCAATGAAAAGCGACATCACCGTCGGCCAGAGCTCATCCCCTGCCGACGTGTTTGACAGCGTTCCCTACACCGGGGTGGAGCTGAAATCCGACAGCGACATGCTGCCGGACAGCGAGAAAGGCTACGCGCCGATTATTCGCGGCACGGCCCACAGCAACGCGCTGGTGGTGGTTCGCCAGAACGGCTACGTCATTTATCAGAACACGGTCGCGCCGGGCGCCTTCGAAATTAACGATCTCTACCCCACCGGCAGCAGCGGCGATCTGCAGGTCACCGTGAAAGAGACCGACGGCAGCGAAAGCCATTTTGTCGTGCCGTTTGCCTCCGTGCCGGTCTTGCAGCGTGAAAAAAACCTGCGCTACAGCGTGACCGCCGGGCGTTATCGTTCCTATGACAACAATGTCGAAAAGACTCCGTTTGCCCAGGGCAGCGCCATCTACGGTTTACCTTACGGTATCACCGCCTACGGTGGCGTTCAGCAGAGCAGCCATTATCAGTCTCAGGCGGTGGGCGTCGGGAAAAACATGGGCGATTTAGGCGCCTTCTCCATTGACGTCACTCGCGCCAAAGCCCTGCTGAAAAAACAGCAGGCCAGCAAAGGCCAGTCGTGGCGCGTGCGCTACAGCAAAGATATCGCCCAGTCAGGCACCAACTTCTCGCTGGCCGGCTACCGCTATAACAGCAAAGGGTTTTACACCCTGGAAGACACCATGGAGTCGTATACCCGCTCTGACGACTGGTCTGAACCGCAGCAGCGCCGCGCCCGTACCGAAGCCACCGTCGACCAGACGCTGCCGGAAGGCTGGGGTTCCGTAACCCTGAGCCTGGTGAAAGAGACCTACTGGACCCAGAGCCAGGACATGACCTCGGTGAGCGTCAGCTACAACAACAGCTGGCACGGCGTGAGCTACAGCCTCAGCTATAGCATGAACAAAAACACCCGCGACAGCGACGAAGACGGCAATGAGGTGACGAACGACAACCAGTTCGCGCTGAGCGTCTCGGTGCCGCTGGACCACTGGATGCATAACACCTGGGCCACCTACAACCTGAACAACACCAAAGATGGCACCACGCAGAATATCGGTCTGAACGGTACGGCGCTGAAAGAAGATAACCTCAACTGGAATATTCAGGAGGGGGTGAGCAGTACCGGCAGCGGCAACTCCACCAGCCTCAACGCCGATTACAAAGCAACGTACGGCGAACTCAGCGGCGGCGTCAGCCAGGACAAATATCAGCAGACCGTGAACGTCGGCCTGCAGGGCGGCGTGGTTGCTCATGCGAACGGCATCACCCTGAGCCAGCCGCTCGGTGAGACCATCGCGCTGGTGAAAGCGCCGGGTACGCACGGGACGCATATCACTAATCAGACCGGCGTTGAAACCGACTTCCGCGGCTACACCGTCGTCCCGTTTGTGACCGCGTATCGCCACAACACCATTGCGCTGGATACCGAAACGCTGCCGGACAATGCCGACGTCACCCACGCCGCGCAGGTCGTCACCCCAACTCGCGGGGCCGTGGTGCGCGCCAGCTTTAACACCCGCGTGGGCAACCGCGTGCTGATGACGCTGACGCACAACGGCAAACCGCTGCCGTTCGGCGCGACGGTCACCACAGAGGATAAGGACAGCGAGTTTATTGTGGGTAATGACGGCCAGACCTATCTTTCGGGTCTGCCGCAGCAGGGGCATCTCGCCGTTTCCTGGGGACAGGACGCGAGCGAGCACTGCATCGCTGACTATGCGCTAACGGATGAGAAAGAGAAAACCAGCATCATTAACGCTGCCGCGCAGTGTCATTGATTCACCCTTCAGGCTAACGACTATGCAAATGATAAAACAGTGCTTTTTCTTACTGATTCTGGGCACCGCGGCGTTATTTATGCCGCATGCGAAGGCTGGCTGCACTACGCCCGATATGCCGAAAATGATCAACGTTGCCACCATTTCGGTCCCGACGACGCTGGCAGTAGGCGCTACCATTCCCGGGACGGAGCAGACTGTACACGTCGCGGGTAACTGCAACTCTCCTTACGAGAGCGGGCTGGAAATCATCTCCTGCTATTACGGAAGTGGTTCGGAGATCCCCGGGTTGACCGGCGTTTATGACACAGGCGTGCCTGGAGTCGGCATTGCCTTAAAGAACGACCAGGGCCAGCGCATTTCAGGTGGGGGAAAAGTCGCCTGCGATTCCCGCAGTACGCCCATCGGCTATGTCTCGACCGATGGATACCTGTCGTTTGATTTTAACGTCACGCTTGAGCTGGTTAAAACCAGTGATGTGGTACAGTCCGGCACGCTGCTTCAGGCGCAAACAGAGTTCGGTATTGGCGTATATGGCTACGACGGCATTGGTTCACCCAATGTTATCGCCTACGCAGGAAACGTTAACTTCCAGAACGTCACCTGCTCCGTCTCCCCAAAAAACCTGACCATTAATCTGGGCAACTTCCCGGTCAGCGATTTTGTCAGCGTGGGGATGCTATCCAGCCCGGCGCAAAACTTTGACGTGACGGTGAACTGCAACAGCAACGTGCAGCCTGAAGTGAAGATCACCAGTTCAAATGGTTATGAACCGGGGTCAGATGGGGTGATCAAACTCACCCGGCAGCCCGGCATGGCAACTGGCGTCGGGGTCAGAATGCTGTTTGACAACCATCCTGCCACCTTTGATACCTACGTGAACACCCAAAGCCAGGCCATCGCCAACCAGACGCTGGCGATCCCGTTCGAGGTTCGCTACGAACAAACCAGTGATGTCGTGACGCCAGGCCCCGCCAATACCGTCGCCACCGTTACCCTCGCTTATAAGTGACGCTCATGAAAAAGACAGCTCTGATGCTGGCGCTGGGCCTGATAGCCCAGGCCCACGCCGATGATATTGAGATCCAGATGACAGGGAATATTTACGCCAACACCTGCGTCATTGACAGCGCCAGCCGCAACCTGACGGTGGATTTAGGTCAGGCGGTATCAGGTAATTTCAAAGATGTAGGGGATACCGGCGAGTGGAAAGATTTTTCGCTCTCGGTGTCGCACTGTCCCGCCACGCTGGCGCTTGCCACGGCCTATTTCTACGGCCAGGCAGACAGCGTACACCCGACAAAATTCGCCAACACCGGCAGCGCGAAGGGGCTGGCGCTGGAGCTGGCCGACCGTCAGGACAAGATCCTGATCGCCCCGCAGGCGGCATTTAACGTGCCGATTAACCCGGCTGACCACACGGCCACGTTTCCGCTCTCCGCCCGCTATTACGCCACGTCTATGCCCGTCTCCGCAGGCACGTTCAGCAGCGTGGTGCAGGTGACCTTTACTTACCAGTAGGACCGCGCCCCTTAGCACGGATGCTTTTCCTGCGCCCGGCGGCCAGTTTTGCCGGGCGTTTTTTTACCTCCGGCACCTCCGGCTGTTCGATCGGGAAGATCGGCAGCGCGTTCAGCAGCCGCTGGCCGTAATTTTTGGTGAGCAGACGTTTATCATAGATCACCACCTCTCCCCAGCAGCCGTGGCTACGAATCAGACGCCCGACCTGCTGAATCAGGTTAAACGACGCTGCGGGTAAACTCTGCACCTCAAACGGATAGCGGTTGAGGCTTTTCAGCCACTCGCCCTCGGTGATCACCACCGGGCTGTCGATAGGCGGGAAGGCGATCTTATGGATATGCACCTGCGTCAGGTAATCTCCCTTCAAATCCAGCCCTTCCGCGAAGGACTGTAATCCCACCAGCACGCTGCGCTCGCCGTTATCAATACGTTTGCGGTGCGTTTCCACCAGCCGGTAACGGGGCTGGTCGCCCTGCACCAGCAGGAGTAAACGCAGGTCGGTGACGTGCTCCAGGAAGCGCTGCATCGCCCGCCCGCTGGCAAACAGCACCAGCATGCCGGGATATTTTTTGCTTTCGACCTGCTCGCGGAAGTAGGCCGCCATCTCCGCAATGTGCTGCTCTTCGTTGTCGATAAGCGGCTCGTATTTCATGCGTGGAATGACCAGCTTGCCCTGCTCGCAGTGGTTGAACGGCGAGTCCAGCGCCACAAAACGATCGCCCGCTTTCTCCTTCAGGCCGCTCATCTCCTGCAACCGTGAAAAGCTGTTCAGAGAGCGCAGCGTCGCAGAGGTAACGACCACGTGCGGCACGCTGCGCCAGATCAGCTTTTCCAGCTGATCGGCCACGCGGATGCCCACGCAGTGGAAAAAGAGATGCACCTGCCCGTCGCGCACTTCGCGGGTGGCCCATTTGGTGACCGGCGCGCCCGACGCCTGCGCCATCGAGGCCAGCCGCCAGAGCTTGCTTTGCGCTTCGAACATCCCCAGCGCGCGGTTCATTTGCAGCAGAATGCGGTGCAGCCGCACCACGTCGTGCGAGCCAGTTTTCTCGCTGAGGTCGTTCAGGAACATCTCCGCCAGCCCGCGCAGCTTTTCGAGATGCTTCGCCAGTTGCTGGCAGATCTCCATCACCTCTTCCGGCAACTCGCCCATCGCGAAGCGGTGTTCTGCCTCCTGGGCTGCCGGAAGATAAAGATTGAGGATGTTATTCAGAGACGAGATAAGGCTGTAAACCTCTTCGCAGTGGTCGCTCAGCCGCTCAGGGACCGCCAGCGGCGGCGTGGTTTTCGGGCGAAACTGCTCCATGCAGGTCGCCACCAGTTTGCAGAACAGATCCAGCTGAAGTCGGAACCACGGAGCGGTGATTTCCGCGCTCATCTCCAGCGCGTCCCGCGCCACGTCAGGCAGGTGGTGGCCTTCGTCGAGCACCAGCAACAGGTTTTTCGGCTCCGGCAGCACCGCTTCGCTCTCCAGCGCCGCCATCACCAGCGCGTGGTTGGCGACAACCACCTCCGCTTCCTGGATCTCGCGCCGGGCGACGAAGAACGGGCATTCCCGGTAGTAGTGACAGTTGCGGTTCAGGCAGCTTGCTTTATCGGTACTGAGCCTGCGCCACAGGTCGTCGCTAATCGCCAGGCTGGTGTGATCCCGCAGGCCGTCCCACTTATAGCCGTCGAGCTCGGCTTTCAGCTTTGCGCACTGCTCCTGCTCGGCTTTGTTGTTTGGCGTCAGCTCGTCATCCAGAAAGGCGAGCAGATCCTGCTGCGAGGGCTCGCTGCTGGCCAGCGCCGCCAGGTTACGCGGACAGACGTAGCGCCCGCGCCCAAAGGCGGCGGTGAAGCGGAGATCGGGGATGATTTTGCGCAGCAGCGGCAAATCTTTGCTGAAGATCTGATCCTGCAAGGCCACGTTCGCAGTGCTGACTACCAGCGTTTTGTCCTCTTCCCGCGCGATGGCGATGCCGGGAATGAGATACGACAGGGTTTTCCCGACGCCGGTCGGGGCTTCAATCGCCAGATGTCGCCCGTCGTCCCCGGCGAGCGTTTTTGCCACGTCGGCAATCATCTGCCGCTGCGGCGCTCGGGGGATAAAATCGGGGATCTGCTGCTGAAGCGCCTTATACCAGGCGCCTATTTGCGCTTTCAGCGCCGCGGTTAAAGCCATTGGAAAACCTGAAATACTGTATAAACAGACACTATTGTGGCACTTTCTCTTCGCCGTCGCAAAAAGAAAAGCCCGGCTTTACGACCGGGCTTCCAGATTACTGCGGATTAGCAGGCTTGCGCGGGCGGCGTCGGCGCTGCCCCTCGCCTGCCGGTTTCCCTTCGCCGCTGCGCCACGGGCTTTCACCGGCCGGCTTGCCGTCGTTATTACGACGCGGCGGTTTGCCGGATGACTTCGGCGCGCCACCTTCAGCACGACGCGGCTGCTGGCCGCGACCACCGCCACCCTGACCGCGACCACCACCCTGACGACCGTTCTGAATCGGCTCGGCTTTGATGGACGGGTCCACTTCATAGCCCGGGGTTTCGATGCGCGGGATCTCTTTCTTCAGCAGGCGTTCGATGTCGCGCAGCAGCTTGTGCTCGTCCACGCAGACCAGAGAGAGCGCCTCACCTGTTGCTGCCGCACGGCCGGTACGACCGATACGGTGAACGTAATCTTCCGGCACGTTTGGCAGCTCGTAGTTCACCACGTGCGGCAGCTCTTCAATATCGAGGCCACGGGCAGCGATGTCGGTCGCCACCAGCACGCGGATGTCGCCGGACTTGAAGTCCGCCAGCGCGCGGGTACGCGCGCCCTGGCTCTTGTTACCGTGGATCGCCGCGCTGCGGATGCCGTCTTTATTCAGCTGTTCCGCCAGGTGGTTCGCGCCGTGCTTGGTGCGGGTAAAGACCAGCACCTGCTGCCAGTTGCCCTGACCGATCATCTGGGAGAGCAGCTCCCGCTTGCGCTTTTTATCCACAAAGTGAACGTGCTGCGTCACCTGCTCGGAAGCGGTGTTGCGGCGCGCCACTTCCACTTCCAGCGGGTTATGCAGCAGCTTTTCGGCCAGCGCCTTGATCTCATCGGAGAAGGTCGCGGAGAAGAGCAGGTTCTGGCGACGCGGCGGCAGCTTCGCCAGCACGCGACGAATATCATGAATGAAGCCCATATCGAGCATGCGGTCGGCTTCGTCCAGCACCAGAATTTCAATGCTGTCGAGCTTCACCGCGTTCTGGTGTTCCAGATCCAGCAGACGGCCCGGCGTTGCCACCAGCACGTCCACGCCGCCGCGCAGCTTCATCATCTGCGGGTTAATGCTCACGCCACCGAAAACCACCAGCGAGCGAATGTTGAGATAGCGGCTGTACTCACGCACGTTCTCGCCAATCTGGGCTGCCAGCTCGCGGGTTGGGGTGAGGATCAGCGCGCGCACCGGACGACGGCCTTTGGCGTGCGGCTGGTTTTTTACCAGCAGCTCTAACAGCGGCAGGGTAAAGCCCGCGGTTTTACCGGTGCCGGTCTGGGCGCTGGCCATCAGGTCACGGCCCTGAAGCACGGCCGGAATAGCCTGCTGCTGGATAGGGGTTGGCTCAACGTAGCCCTGCTCTGCGATCGCGCGCAGAATTTCCGGGTTCAGGCCAAGGGAATCAAAAGACATAAAAACTCCGAACCGCCCCGACCATCACAGGTGTAGTTTTCAGGGAGATATCACGAATAGAAGGACAAAAACCACAATGTCGCGAAGGTGCGGAGTGTAGCAGCTTTTGTGACGTGGCGCATAAAATATCCCTGTCGTATCCCTCGACGATTTAGCGATTCAGGTATAATTTTAATCAATCGATTGATTAATTTTTAATGCCGACATGAATACGACACCGACGACAACCAAAGGTGAACAGGCCAAAAGCCAGCTTATCGCCGCCGCGCTGGCGCAGTTTGGCGAGTATGGCCTGCATGCCACCACGCGGGATATCGCCGCCCAGGCCGGACAAAACATCGCGGCCATTACCTACTATTTTGGCTCAAAAGAGGATTTATACCTCGCCTGCGCCCAGTGGATTGCCGATTTTATTGGCAACAATTTTCGCCCGCACGTTGAGGAGGCCACCGCGCTGCTGAGCCAGCCGACGCCGGATCGTACCGCTATCAGGCAACTTATCCTCAATGCCTGCCACAATATGATCCGCCTGCTGACGCACGACGATACGCTCAACCTGAGCAAATTTATCTCCCGCGAGCAGCTCTCCCCCACTGCCGCTTATCAGCTGGTACACGATCAGGTGATTGCCCCGATGCACACCCATCTGACCCGGCTGATTGCCGCCTACACCGGGCGGGACGCCAGCGATACCGACACCATTTTGCATACCCACGCCCTGCTGGGCGAAATTCTCGCCTTCCGTCTGGGGCGTGAAACCATCCTGTTACGCACGGGCTGGGCACAATTCGATGAGGATAAAGCCGCGCAGATTAGCCAGGTCATCACCTGTCATCTCGATCTGATCCTGCAAGGCTTAACGCAAAGGAGCCTGAAGTGATGAAAAAACCTGTCACCATCGTTCTGGTGGTTGTTGTTTTGCTTGCCGCGGGAATCGGTGGCTGGCTGTGGTATCAGAGCCAGCAGGATCGGGGCCTGACGCTGTACGGTAACGTGGATATTCGTACCGTGAATATGAGCTTCCGCGTCGGCGGGCGTCTCGCCTCGCTGAGCGTTGACGAAGGCGATGCCATCAAAGCCGGGCAGACGCTGGGCGTGCTGGATAAAGCCCCCTTTGAGAATGCGCTGATGCAGGCAAAAGCCGGCGTCTCCGTCGCCCAGGCGCAGTATGACCTGATGCTGGCAGGCTATCGCGATGAGGAGATTGCCCAGGCCGCTGCCGCCGTTAAGCAGGCGAAAGCCGCCTACGACTACGCGCAGAACTTCTATAACCGCCAGCAGGGGCTGTGGAAAAGCCGCACCATTTCCGCCAACGATCTGGAAAACGCGCGGTCATCCCGCGACCAGGCGCAGGCGACGCTGAAATCCGCGCAGGATAAATTAAGCCAGTACCGCTCCGGTAACCGCGAGCAGGACATCGCCCAGGCGAAAGCCAGCCTCGAGCAGGCGCAGGCGCAGCTGGCTCAGGCGGAGCTGGATCTGCGCGACACTATCTTAACCGCCCCGTCTGACGGCACGCTGATGACCCGCGCGGTAGAGCCGGGCAGCATGCTCAGCGCGGGCAGCACCGTCTTGACGCTGTCCTTAACCCGTCCGGTATGGGTGCGGGCCTACATTGATGAGCCGAATCTCGGCCAGATGCAGCCGGGCCGCGAGCTGCTGCTCTATACCGACGGTCGCCCGGATAAGCCGTATCACGGTAAAGTGGGCTTTGTCTCCCCTACCGCCGAATTCACCCCGAAAACCGTTGAAACGCCGGACCTGCGTACCGACCTCGTGTATCGCCTGCGCATCATCGTCACCGACGCGGACGACGCGCTGCGTCAGGGCATGCCTGTTACCGTGACCTTAAACGACGGGGAACGACATGAATGATGCGGTTATCCAGCTCAACAATCTGGTCAAACGCTTCCCCGGAATGGATAAACCGGCGGTCGCGCCGCTGAACTGCACCATTCAGAAAGGCTACGTGACCGGACTGGTGGGCCCGGACGGCGCGGGTAAAACCACGCTGATGCGGATGCTGGCGGGGTTGCTGAAGCCGGATGAAGGCTCGGCCAGCGTGCTTGGCCTTGACCCGATAAAAGACGACGGCGCGCTCCACGCCATGCTCGGCTATATGCCGCAGAAGTTTGGCCTGTACGAAGATCTGACGGTGATGGAGAACCTCAATCTGTACGCCGACCTGCGCAGCGTCACCGGTGAAACCCGGCAGAAAACCTTCGCCCGACTGCTCGAATTTACCTCCCTCGGCCCGTTCACCGACCGGCTGGCGGGCAAGCTTTCCGGCGGGATGAAGCAGAAGCTGGGGCTGGCCTGCACGCTGGTGGGCGAGCCGAAGGTGCTGTTGCTCGATGAGCCCGGCGTCGGCGTAGACCCGATCTCCCGCCGCGAGCTGTGGCAGATGGTGCACGAGCTGGCGGGCGACGGGATGCTGATCCTCTGGAGCACCTCCTACCTCGACGAAGCGGAGCAGTGCCGGGACGTGCTGCTGATGAACGAAGGCGAACTGCTCTATCAGGGCGAACCGACCGAGCTGACGCACACCATGGCCGGGCGCAGTTTTCTGCTGCACAGCCCGCAGGAGTCCAACCGCAGGCTGCTGCAGCGGGTGCTGAAGCTGCCGCAGGTGAGCGACGGGATGATTCAGGGCCGCTCGGTACGCGTGATCCTCAAAAAAGAGGCCACCGTCGACGATATTCGCCGTGCGCCGGGCATGCCTGAGATTGAAATGGACGAGACCGCCCCGCGCTTTGAAGATGCGTTTATCGACCTGCTGGGCGGTGCAGGCACGTCGGAATCGCCCCTTGGCGCGATCCTGCACACGGTGGAAGGCACGCCGGGCGAAACGGTGATCGAAGCAAAATCGCTCACCAAAAAATTCGGGGACTTCGCCGCCACCGACAACGTCAATTTTGCCGTGAAGCGCGGCGAGATATTTGGCCTGCTCGGGCCGAACGGGGCGGGAAAATCGACCACCTTTAAGATGATGTGCGGCCTGCTGGTGCCGACGTCCGGCAAGGCGCTGGTGCTGGACATGGATCTTAAAGTCAGCTCCGGAAAGGCGCGCCAGCATCTCGGCTATATGGCGCAGAAGTTCTCGCTGTACGGCAACCTGACGGTCGAGCAGAATCTGCGCTTTTTCTCTGGGGTGTACGGCCTGCGCGGGCGGGCGCAGAATGAAAAAATCCGCCGCATGAGCGACGCCTTCGGGTTAACGAATATTGCGTCCCACGCCACCGACGAGCTGCCGCTCGGCTTTAAGCAGCGGCTGGCGCTGGCCTGCTCGCTGATGCACGAGCCGGATATCCTGTTTCTTGATGAACCCACGTCAGGCGTGGACCCCCTCACCCGCCGCGAGTTCTGGCTGCATATCAACAGCATGGTGGAAAAAGGCGTGACCGTGATGGTCACCACCCATTTTATGGATGAGGCGGAATACTGCGACCGCATCGGGCTGGTCTATCGCGGCAAGCTGATTGCCCACGGCACGCCGGACGACCTGAAAGCGCAGGCCGCCGACGACGCACAGCCAGACCCGACCATGGAGCAGGCGTTTATCACCCTCATCCACGACTGGGATAAGGAGAATGCTCATGCGCAGTAACGCCCTTTCCTGGCGCCGGGTGCGCGCCCTGTGCATCAAAGAGACGCGGCAGATCGTGCGCGATCCCAGCAGCTGGCTGATTGCGGTGGTGATCCCCCTGCTGCTGCTGTTTATCTTTGGCTACGGCATTAACCTCGACTCCAGCAAGCTGCGGGTCGGTGTTTTGCTGGAGCAGCAGAGCGAAGAGGCGCTGGACTTCACCCACGCCATGACCGGCTCACCCTACATTGACGCCACCGTCAGCGACAACCGGCAGGAACTGATTCAGAAAATGCAGGCTGGGAAAATTCGCGGCCTGATCGTCATCCCGGTGGATTTCGCCGCCAACATGGCGCGCCCGGGCGCCGATGCGCCGATTCAGGTGATTACCGATGGCAGCGAGCCGAACACCGCCAATTTCGTGCAGGGCTATGCGGAGGGGATCTGGCAGCTCTGGCAGATGCAGCGCGCCGAAGACCGGGGCGAGACGTTTGAACCGCTCATCGATGTGCAGACGCGCTACTGGTTTAACCCCGCCGCCATCAGCCAGCACTTTATTATTCCGGGGGCGGTGACCATCATTATGACGGTGATTGGCGCGATCCTCACCTCGCTGGTCATCGCCCGCGAGTGGGAGCGCGGCACCATGGAGGCGCTGCTCTCCACCGAGGTGACGCGGGTTGAGCTGCTGCTGTGCAAGCTCATCCCCTACTACTTCCTCGGCATGCTGGCGATGCTGCTCTGCATGCTGGTCGCGGTATTTATTCTTGGCGTGCCGTATCGCGGCTCGCTGGTGGTGCTGTTCTTTATCACCAGCCTGTTTTTGCTCAGCACGCTGGGGATGGGGCTGCTCATCTCCACCATCACCCGCAACCAGTTTAACGCCGCGCAGGTGGCGCTCAACGCCGCTTTCCTGCCATCGATTATGCTCTCCGGGTTTATCTTCCAGATAGACAGCATGCCGGCGGTGATCCGCGCCGTGACCTACATCATTCCGGCGCGCTACTTCGTGAGCACGCTGCAAAGCCTGTTCCTGGCGGGGAATATCCCGGTGGTGCTGATTATCAATACCCTGTTTTTGCTGGCGTCGGCAGTGATGTTTATCGGGTTGACGTGGCTGAAAACCAAACGGCGACTGGATTAAGGAGCGCACATGTTTCACCGCTTATGGACATTGATCCGCAAAGAGCTGCAGTCCCTGCTGCGCGAGCCGCAAACCCGCGCCATTCTGGTGCTGCCGGTGCTGCTTCAGGTTTTATTGTTCCCGTTTGCCGCCACCCTTGAGGTAACTAACGCCACCATTGCCATTTATAATGAAGACAACGGCAAACACGCCGTCGAGCTGACGCAGCGTTTTGCCCGGGCGAAGGCCTTTACCCACGTCCTGCTGCTGAAAAGCCCGCAGGAGATCCAGCCCACTATCGACACGCAAAAAGCGTTGCTGCTGGTGCGTTTTCCGGCGGATTTCTCCCGCAATCTGGATACCTTCCAGACCGCGCCGATGCAGCTGATCCTCGACGGGCGCAACTCCAACAGCGCCCAGATAGCGGCCAACTACCTGCAGCAGATAGTGAAGGAGTATCAGCAGGAGCTGATGGAGGGCAAACCGAAGCCGAATAACAGCGAGCTGGTGGTGCGCAACTGGTACAACCCGAATCTGGACTACAAGTGGTTTGTGGTGCCGTCGCTGATCGCCATGATCACCACCATCGGGGTGATGATCGTGACCTCCCTGTCCGTGGCCCGCGAGCGCGAACAGGGCACGCTGGATCAGCTGCTGGTTTCCCCGCTCGCCACCTGGCAGATTTTCGTCGGCAAAGCGGTACCGGCGCTGATCGTCGCCACCTTCCAGGCCACCATCGTGCTGGGAGTGGGAATTTGGGCCTACGAGATCCCGTTCGCCGGATCGCTGGCGCTGTTTTACTTCACGATGGTGATTTACGGGCTGTCGCTGGTGGGGTTTGGGCTGCTGATTTCAGCGCTCTGCTCCACGCAGCAGCAGGCGTTTATCGGGGTATTCGTCTTTATGATGCCGGCGATTCTGCTCTCCGGGTACGTGTCGCCCGTCGAGAACATGCCGGTGTGGCTGCAGGATTTAACGTGGATAAACCCGATTCGACACTTTACGGATATCACTAAGCAGATCTATCTGAAGGATGCGAGTCTGGACATTGTCTGGGGAAGTTTGTGGCCGCTACTGGTCATAGCGGCCACGACGGGGTCAGTGGCCTATGCG
The DNA here is from genome assembly GCF_014895915.1 of Enterobacter cloacae complex sp. P13B. Taxonomy (NCBI): domain Bacteria; kingdom Pseudomonadati; phylum Pseudomonadota; class Gammaproteobacteria; order Enterobacterales; family Enterobacteriaceae; genus Enterobacter; species Enterobacter cloacae complex sp. P13B. Next base: position 30,577 of record NZ_JADBQN010000006.1, on the reverse strand, counting down.
ATGTTTAGACGGAACATTGCGTAGCTTTTTCTCTTTAGTGAGCAGCGACACTACCGCTGGCCCTGCAAGGATTGCCAGACCCGCGAGGGCCAGCAGCAGGTTGTTTTGCAGCACGCGTGACAGCAGCCACAGCACGATCATCGCGGCACCAAAGTACCAGGTGGTGGTGAGCTCTTCGAGCACATCACCCACCTCGCGCCAGCGCGCGTCATGGTGGCGCTGTAAGAACAGCATCGACAGCACGGTGACGCCATAGAGGACGCATAGCCCTAAGCCAACACGCACCAGCGTGCCGCTCATTAAGCCCATCACCAGTACGGCCACGACCAGTAAATGCAACATTATCTGCCAGCAACTCAAACCCGTTGCGACACGAACACGTTGTTGCCACTTCATGGCTTCTCTCCTGAAGGATTTTTCTCTGCTTAATCAGACTACCGCACTTTACGGAAAATTCCGTAACGCCGCATCTTTTTGTGACGCCGACTACACTTTATTTTCATCGGGATAGTCACCCAGGAAGGTGTTTATGAGCAAAAAAACGCAGCATTTCTCGCTTAAGGTGCTGACGATAAACATTCATAAGGGCTTCACAGCATTTAACCGCCGCTTCATTTTACCGGAGCTGCGCGACGCGGTACGCACCGTCAGCGCGGACATTGTCTGCCTGCAGGAGGTGATGGGCGCGCACGAGGTACACCCCATGCATTTCGAAAACTGGCCCGATACGCCGCACTATGAATTCCTGGCCGACACCATGTGGAGCGATTACGCTTACGGCCGCAATGCGGTCTATCCGGAAGGCCATCACGGTAATGCGGTGCTGTCGCGTTTTCCTATAGAACATTATGAGAACCGGGACGTTTCCGTCGGGGAGAGCGAAAAGCGCGGGCTGCTTTACTGCCGCATCACGCCGCCGGAACTTGACGTTCCGGTTCACGTGGGCTGCGTTCACCTGGGACTGCGTGAAGCCCACCGCCAGGCGCAGCTGCAGATGCTGGCGGACTGGGCCAATGCGCTGCCGGAAGGCGAACCCGTGGTGGTCGCCGGGGATTTTAACGACTGGCGGCAGCGCGCCAACCATCCGCTGAAGGTCAAAGCGGGACTGGAGGAAATTTTCACCCGGGCACATGGTCGTCCCGCACGGACGTTTCCGGTGCGCTTCCCCCTGCTGCGCCTGGACCGCATCTACGTGAAAAATGCGCATGCCAGCAGCCCGACGGCGCTGGCGTTACTGAACTGGCGACATCTTTCCGACCATGCCCCGCTGAGCGCGGAGATCCACTTATGAAATGCACCTGGCAGGAAGGTAACCGTATTACGCTGCTGGAAAACGGCGATAACTTTTATCCGGCGGTCTTTGAGGCGATTAGCCACGCACAGCAGAAAGTCTACCTTGAAACGTTTATCTGGTTTGAAGACGACGTTGGCAGGCAGCTGCACAGCGTACTGCTGCATGCCGCCCGGCGCGGGATAAAAATCGAGGCGCTGCTCGATGGATATGGCTCGCCGGATCTTAGCGATGAATTTGTTAACGAGCTCACCGCCGCCGGCGTGGTGTTCCGCTATTACGATCCCGGTCCGCGTCTGTTCGGCATGCGCACCAACCTGTTCCGGCGCATGCACCGCAAAATAGTCGTAGTGGACGAAACGGTGGCGTTCGTGGGCGGCATTAACTACTCCGCCGAGCATATGTCGGATTACGGCCCGGAGGCCAAGCAGGACTACGCGATCCGCATTGAGGGACCGGTAGTTCAGGACATCCAGCTGTTCGTGCTGGAAAACTTGCCCGGTAAAGAGGCCGCTCGCCGCTGGTGGCGACGCCGTCATCGCCCGGAAGAGAACCGCAAGCCCGGCGAAGCGCAGGCGCTGTTTGTCTGGCGGGACAACGAGGAGCATCGGGACGATATTGAACGTCATTACCTGAAGATGCTGGCCAATGCGAAGCGCGAAGTGATTATCGCCAACGCCTATTTCTTCCCCGGCTACCGTATTCTGCACGCCATGCGCAACGCGGCCCGACGCGGCGTGAGCGTTAAACTGATTGTGCAGGGCGAGCCGGATATGCCGATTGTGAAGGTGGGCGCGCGCCTGCTCTACCGCTACCTGGTGAAAAGCGGCGTGCAGATATATGAATACCGCCGCCGCCCGCTGCACGGCAAAGTGGCCGTCATGGATGACCACTGGGCAACCGTCGGCTCCAGTAACCTCGATCCGCTGAGCCTGTCGCTTAACCTGGAAGCGAACCTGATCATCCACGACCGTCAGTTTAACCAGACCCTGCGGGATAACCTTCAGGGACTTATCCATAAGGACTGCGTACGGGTGGATGAGTCCATGGTGCCGAAACGGAGCTGGTGGAACGTTGGCATCGGCGTGGTGGTGTTCCACTTCCTGCGCCACTTCCCGGCGATGGTCGGCTGGCTGCCGGCGCATACGCCAAAGCTGGCGCAGGTTGATCCGCCGGTACAACCTGAAATGGAAACCCAGGACCGCGTTGAAGCGGAAGATGGAGGCAAACCCTGATGTCAAAATCTCATCCTCGCTGGCGGCTGGCGAAAAAAATCCTCACCTGGGTATTCTTTATCGCGGTCGCTGTACTGCTGGTGGTCTACGCGCAGAAAGTGGACTGGGAAGAGGTGTGGAAGGTTATCCGAAACTATAACCGGCTGGTGCTGCTGGGCGCCGTAGGGCTGGTTATCGTCAGCTACCTGATGTACGGCTGCTACGACCTGCTCGGTCGCGCCTACTGCGGCCACAAGCTGGCTAAACGTCAGGTGATGCTGGTGTCGTTTATCTGCTACGCCTTCAACCTGACGCTGAGCACCTGGGTGGGCGGCATCGGCATGCGCTATCGCCTGTACTCGCGTCTCGGATTACCGGGCGGAACCATCACCCGCATTTTCTCGCTGAGTATTACCACCAACTGGCTGGGGTATATCCTGCTGGGTGGAGTGATTTTCACCATCGGCGTGGTGCAGCTGCCCGCGCACTGGTATATCGACGAGGCCACGCTGCGCATTCTCGGCATCGTGCTGCTGCTGATCATCGCCGTGTATCTGTGGGCCTGCGCCTTTGCCAAACGCCGCCATATGACCATTAAAGGGCAGAAACTGGTACTGCCGTCGTGGAAGTTCGCGGTGCTGCAGATGGCGGTATCCAGCGCCAACTGGATGGCGATGGGTGCAATCATCTGGCTATTGATTGGCGAGGACGTGAACTACTTCTTCGTGCTGGGCGTGCTGCTGGTGAGCAGTATCGCCGGGGTTATCGTGCATATTCCGGCGGGAATTGGTGTGCTGGAGGCGGTGTTTATCGCGCTGCTGGCCGGAGAACATGTTTCACAGGGGACGATTATTGCCGCCCTGCTCGCCTACCGCATGCTCTATTACTTCCTGCCGCTGGCGCTGGCAACGGTCTGTTATCTGGTGCTGGAGAGCCGGGCGAAAAAGTTACGGGCGAAAAATGAGAAGGCAATGGCGAAATAAAAGCAAAACGGCAACTTTGTTGCCGTTTTTAGTGTTTGTTCCCTCTCCCGTGGGAGAGGGTCAAGGTGAGGGCACCAGACCGCACCGCCACCCAGCAAAGCAACCTCAGCGACGGTTGCCGAAAATCCGCAGCAGCATCAGGAACAGGTTGATAAAGTCCAGATAGAGCGTCAGCGCACCCAGAATCGAGTATTTGCGCAGGTTGGAACTGTCGCGCACGTCGATCTGCTCGCCGATGTTTTTCAGCTTCTGAGTGTCGTAGGCCGTCAAGCCAACGAAGACCACCACCCCGATATAGGTCACGGCCCACATCAGCGCGTCGCTCTTCAGCCACAGGTTCACCAGCGATGCCAGCACAATCCCGATCAGCCCCATAAACAGCATATTACCTAAGCCGCTCAGGTCACGTTTGGTGGTGTAACCGTACAGGCTCATCACGCCGAACATCCCGCCGGTCACCACGAAGGTGCTGGCGATGGAGGAGTAGGTGTAGACGATGAAAATGCTGGAGAGCGTCAAACCGGTCAGCGCCGAATAGAGCATAAACAGCGTGGTCGCCATTCCGGCACTGAGTTTCTGCACCAGGCCGGAAAGCACAAACACCAGCGCCAGCTGTGCGATAATCAGCCCAAAGAAGGTGATTTTGCTGGAGAAGATAAACATCATCAGCTCAGGCGTGTTCGCCGCATACCACGCGATAAACGCGGTAAGCAGCAGGCCGACCGTCATCCAGCCGTACACCTGCGCCATATACGTCTGCAGCCCGCTACGGGTCTGCTGTACTATTGAATCGGAACGCGGAAATCGGTCCATGATTCACTCCTGATTAAGGTTAAGAAGAGACACACACATTAAGAGTAACACATCCACGTAAACCGACTACCAACGGCTGGCGGCCTGTTTATCGCTGTCGCGAGATTCCACCCAGCGATCACCTTCCGGCGTGGCTTCGCGCTTCCAGAACGGCGCTTTGGTTTTGAGGTAATCCATAATGAACTCCCCTGCCGCAAAGGCGCTGCCGCGGTGCGCGCTGGTCACGCCGACAAAGACAATCTCTTCGCCGGGCCACATCTCGCCGATGCGGTGGATCACCGTGACCCGCCCGAGCGGCCAGCGGCCTCGCGCTTCATCCACAATTGCCGCCAGCGATTTTTCCGTCATGCCCGGATAGTGCTCCAGCGTCAGCGCTTTTACGCTGTCGCCGAGATTGTGGTTACGCACTTTACCGGTGAACGTAACGACCGCGCCGTCTTCATCGCGCTCCGCCAGCCAGTCATATTCTGTACCGACGTTAAAGCGCTCGGGACCGACCAGAATTCGGGTTTCAGCCATCTTAGCCCCCTGTGACCGGCGGGAAGAAGGCCACTTCATCCCCTTCAGTCAGCGGGTGGGTGAACTCCACCAGCGTCTGGTTAACGGCCGCCAGCAGCTTGCCTTCGTCGAGCGCCAGCGCCCAGCGGTCGCTTTGTGCCGCCAGGTGCGCGCGCAGGGCGGCGACGTTTTCAAAAGAGGCGTCCAGCGTCAGGCTGTCGGTATTGACCAGCTCACGCACCTGGGCGAAAAAGAGCACCTTAATCATGGCTGTCCACCTTAAAATCACCGGATTTGCCGCCGCTTTTCGCCAGCAGACGAACCGGGCCAATCACCATATCTTTCTGCACCGCTTTGCACATGTCGTAGATGGTCAGCGCGGCGACGGAGGCCGCCGTCAGGGCTTCCATCTCCACGCCGGTTTTGCCGGTTAAGCGGCAGAGGGACTCAATACGCACGCGGTTGTGCTCCGGCTGCGCCTGCAGGTTCACTTCCACCTTGCTTAGCATCAGCGGATGGCAGAGCGGGATGAGGTCCCAGGTCCGTTTTGCAGCCTGAATACCGGCGATGCGGGCGGTGGCAAAGACGTCGCCCTTATGGTGACTGCCGTCGATAATCATCGCCAGCGTCTCCGGCAGCATGGTGACGAATGCCTCAGCACGCGCCTCGCGCACCGTTTCGGCCTTGGCGGAGACATCCACCATATGCGCTTCGCCAGCGGCGTTAATGTGGGTCAGTTGTGACATAGTTTACTTCTTCAAATGGGGATGAAAATTACACGGACGGGTACGGGCATCCAGCTGCGGGGCAATAATATTTTCCCATGCGGTGCGGCAGGCTTTGGTCGAGCCCGGCATGGCGAAAATCAGCGTGTTGTTTGCCACGCCGGCCACCGCGCGCGACTGCAGCGTGGAGGTGCCAATCTCTTCAAAGGAGAGCATGCGGAACACTTCGCCGAAGCCTTCTACCTCGCGGTCAAACAGCGGGATCAGCGCCTCGGGGGCCTGATCGCCCGCGGTAAAGCCGGTGCCGCCGGTGATCAGCACCACCTGCACCTCAGCACTGGCGATCCACTGCGAGACCTGCGCGCGAATGGCGTAGCGGTTCTCTTTCACAATCGCTTTATCGACAATGGTATGCCCCGCGTCATGGGCCGCCTCACGCAGCCAGTGGCCGGAGGTATCATCCTCTTCTCCACGGCGGTCGGAAACGGTAAGAATAGCAATGCGTGTCGGGATAAATTCTGCGCTGACCTGACTCATCTTCTGGTTCCTTCTAAAGACTGATTACCCGCCGATGTAGGACAGGTTCTGAGTAATGCCGGTATTGCCCTGATGCAGGAAGTGGGTCTGCTTTTTGTGCGTCAGCGCTTCAGAAATGCGCGCTTCAAGCGCGGCCTGCTGCGCATCGTCTTCCAGCAGATCGCGAAGATCCACGCCACCGTCGCCAAACAGGCAGAGATGGAGTTTGCCGACGGAAGAGACGCGCAGGCGGTTGCAGCTGGCGCAGAAGTCTTTCTCATAGGGCATGATCAGGCCAATTTCGCCTTCGTAATCCGGGTGACAAAAGACCTGTGCCGGGCCGTCGCTGCGCTGGCGGATCTGGTGGATCCAGCCGCGTTTCAGCAGCTCGTCGCGCAACACCATGCCGGAAATATGGTGGCGGCGGAACAGTTCGCTGCCCTCGCCCGTTTCCATCAGCTCGATAAAACGCAGTTGAATGGGACGGGATTTAATCCACGCCAGAAAGGTATCGAGCTGATGATGGTTAACGTCGCGCATCAGCACCGTGTTGACTTTGACCTTTTCGAACCCGGCGGTAAACGCCGCATCGATGCCGTCCATCACCTGGCGGAACTTGTCCTGACCGGTAATGGCGTGAAACTGCCGGGCATCAAGGCTGTCCACGCTGACGTTGATCGCGGTTAAGCCAGCGTCGCGCCAGGTGGCCACGTCACGCGCCATGCGGTAACCGTTGGTGGTCACCGCGATCTGGCGGATGCGTTCGTTTTCGCGTACGGCGGCAATGATGTCGGGGAAATCGCGGCGCAGGGAGGGTTCTCCACCGGTCAGACGGACTTTTTCGGTACCGAGCTCCGAGAACGCACGCGTGACGCGGCGCACTTCATCCACGGAGAGAAAGCCATTATTGGTGACGCTGCCCGGCTTGTAGCCATCGGGCAGGCAGTAGGTGCAACGGAAGTTGCACACATCGGTAATCGACAGACGCAAGTAGTAAAACTTACGCGCGAAAGCATCAGTAAGTTGTGAAGCCATGTACACCTTTCCAGATCGGGAGGCACAGTCATTTCTTTCTGTACCCTGGTGGCAAATCCGCCACGGCCAAGGCGCCATATCATTCGACACAGGCGCCAGGGCTAGAGTGTATGTTTTCAGTTTTGAAAACGTGGTTATGGCGATAGTAGCGTGGAAATCGACACTCCGCCATTGTCGCTTTTCGCTATATAATTATGTATATAGCGATTCAGTCCTGCATTTTCGCTACAGAATACCTAAAAACCGCATTTTCGCATTGATATACGTCATTTTGCATTGGGTGAGGCATCGTCTTTTGGGGGTAGTTAGGTTACTGTTACGCGATCGAACGTGATAAGGAATACGTATGCGCAATCGCACTTTTGCGGATCTTGACCGAGTGGTCGCTCTTGGCGGAGGCCACGGCCTGGGCCGCGTCATGTCCTCTTTGTCGTCACTGGGCTCACGGCTGACAGGGATAGTGACAACCACCGACAACGGCGGCTCAACCGGGCGGATCAGGCGGGCTGAAGGCGGCATTGCCTGGGGAGATATGCGCAACTGCCTGAACCAGTTAATTACCGAGCCGAGCGTCGCGTCGGCGATGTTTGAGTACCGTTTTGGCGGCAATGGCGAACTTTCCGGGCATAACCTCGGAAATCTGATGTTAAAGGCGCTGGATCACCTGAGCGTACGGCCTCTGGAAGCCATCAACTTAATCCGTAATCTGCTCAAGGTGGATGCATTCCTGATCCCCATGTCTGAACAACCGGTTGACTTGATGGCAATCGATGCCGAAGGGCATGAAGTTTACGGCGAGGTGAATATTGACCAGCTCCTCCTGCCGCCAACGGAGTTGATGACCTATCCGAGCGTGCCCGCCACGCGAGAAGCGGTGGAGGCCATTGGTGAAGCGGATCTTATCCTGATCGGTCCAGGCAGTTTTTATACCAGCCTGATGCCCATTCTGCTGGTAAAAGAGCTGGCGCAGGCGCTGCGTCGCACCCCTGCCCCGATGGTCTATATCGGTAACCTGGGCCGTGAGCTGAGCCCGGCAGCGGCGAGCCTGTCGCTGGCGGACAAGCTGGACCTGATGGAGCAGTACGTCAGTAAGAAAATTATCGACGGTGTCGTGGTTGGGCCAAAAGTGGATGTGACAGGGATTGGCGATCGCGTGGTGGTGCAGGAGCCGCTGGAAGCCAGCGATATTAAATATCGTCACGACCGCCACCTGCTGCGCGAGGCGCTGGAGAAAGCGATTCAGGCGTTGGGTTAGGTTCGCTTTGTGCGGCCTGATGCCCTCACCCCAGCCCTCTCCCACGGGGAGAGGGGGAATACACGCCGCTTTACCTATGATGCCGCGATAAACAGATCCCGCAGCTGATGCAGCTGGTCGCGGATCTGCGCCGCCTCTTCAAACTCCAGGTTCTGGGCGTGCTGCATCATCTGCCCTTCCAGCTCGTGGATTTTCTGCTGCAGTGCCTTCGGCGTCAGTACGACGGTATCTTCTTCCACCACTGAACGCGCCTTGCCGCGGCCTTTCGCTTTGGTCTTCGCAATGTTCTGACCCAGTGCCAGAATATCCACCACCTTCTTGTTCAACCCCTGCGGCGTAATGCCGTGCTCTTCGTTGTAGCGCTGCTGCTTCTCGCGTCGGCGTTCCGTTTCGCCAATCGCTTTCGCCATCGACGGGGTGATTTTGTCGCCGTACAGAATCGCTTTCCCGTTGACGTTACGCGCGGCGCGGCCAATGGTCTGGATCAGGGAGCGTTCAGAGCGCAGGAAGCCCTCTTTATCGGCGTCCAGAATCGCCACCAGCGAAACTTCCGGCATATCCAGACCTTCTCGCAACAGGTTGATCCCCACCAGCACGTCAAACTCGCCCAGACGCAGATCGCGGATAATCTCCATGCGCTCCACGGTGTCGATATCCGAGTGCAGATAGCGCACCTTCTCACCGTGTTCTTCAAGATACTCGGTCAGGTCTTCCGCCATGCGCTTGGTGAGCGTCGTCACCAGCACGCGCTCGTTGATGGCGGAACGGGCGCGGATCTCAGAGAGCAGATCGTCCACCTGGGTCGCCACCGGGCGCACTTCGATAATCGGGTCCAGCAGCCCTGTCGGACGGACCACCTGATCGATCACCTCATCGCCGGATTTTTCCAGCTCGTAGTTGCCCGGCGTGGCCGACACGTAGATGGTCTGCGGCGCCAGCGCCTCAAACTCTTCAAACTTCATCGGACGGTTATCCAGCGCTGACGGCAGGCGGAAGCCGTACTCCACCAGCGTCTCTTTACGCGCGCGGTCGCCGCGGTACATCCCGCCGATCTGCGGGATCGTGACGTGGGATTCGTCGATCACCAGCAGACCGTCGGCCGGAAGGTAGTCAAACAGCGTCGGCGGTGGCTCGCCCGGCCCGCGCCCGGAGAGGAAGCGCGAGTAGTTTTCGATACCCGAGCAGTAGCCCAGCTCGTTCATCATCTCCAGATCGAACTGGGTGCGCTGGCTCAGGCGCTGCTCTTCCAGCAGCTTATTGTTAGCCAGAAGCACCTTACGGCGCTCTGCAAGCTCCTCTTTGATCTCTTCCATCGCCTGCACGATACGCTCTCGTGGCGTCACGTAGTGCGTTTTAGGGTAGATGGTAAAACGCTGTATCACCGACTCAACGTGGCCGGTCAGCGGGTCGAACAGTGACAAACGCTCGACCTCTTCGTCAAACAGCTCGACGCGCAGCGCCATATCGTCCGATTCCGCCGGGAAGATGTCGATCACCTCACCACGCACGCGGAACGTCCCGCGCTGGAAGGCCTGGTCATTACGGGTGTACTGCAGCTCGGCCAGACGGCGCAAAATTGCGCGCTGATCGATGATCATCCCCTGCGTCAGGTGCAGCATCATCTTCAGATAGAGATCCGGATCGCCCAGGCCGTAAATCGCCGAAACAGACGCGACCACAACCACATCGCGACGCTCAAGCAGCGCCTTGGTCGCCGACAGTCGCATCTGTTCGATGTGTTCGTTCACCGAAGCATCTTTCTCGATGAAGGTATCAGAGCTCGGCACATAGGCTTCCGGCTGGTAGTAATCGTAGTAGGAGACAAAATACTCCACCGCGTTTTCCGGGAAGAACTCTTTCATCTCGCCGTAAAGCTGTGCCGCGAGGGTTTTATTGGGTGCAAGCACCATCGTGGGGCGCTGCAGGTCAGCGATCACGTTGGCGACAGTAAACGTTTTGCCCGAGCCGGTTACCCCCAGCAACGTCTGGTGCGCCAGCCCGTCTTCCAGCCCTTCTTTAAGACGACGGATCGCCTCAGGCTGATCGCCAGAGGGGCGGAAAGCAGAATTCAGTTTGAACGGTTTACTCATGGGCGACGACCTGATGACGTTATAAGCGGCAGGTGAGTAATTTTACTCGTTGTTGCCAGGAATGCCAGTAAAAAACACTGGATGAAAAACCAGTAGCGTGTCAGGATATTTAGCGTAGCGGCGGAGTCATTAGCGCGTTAGCGGACAAAATTTAGGCTCTGACGAGATAAAAAACCAGCCAGGTTGGGTTATCCCCAGAATTTTTTCTTTTTTAACATTTGTCAAGCCAGGTAATGATAGTTTTATGGCAACGAGTGACACTTTCATTACGGTAATTGCTTTTATCTAAGCAATTAAATTTTAAACGATATTTTCTAAAGCCGCGTTTCGCGTCAATTTGGGCGAAAGCCGCGTCTTCTCTCGCTTATCGCGTGTTTTCTAACTCTAATGCACATGGTTATCCACAGGAATAGTGGATAACTGCTTCCAGCCCGTGTAGACCGCCGCTCAGCAAATTCCCGGATTTTCCCACGAGGCGGCAACAAAAAATTTTTATAGCTCTTTTTTGACGATAAACAGTTGAGTCATTCATAACCAACAGATGCGATCCTGCTCACATTTCAGCCATTTTTCGTCCTGCACCACAACTCACCATTCCCGGCACCGTCGATGTGCAAGCCACGCGTTTTTACCCTGCTCTCCTGTGGCTTATTCCTAAAAAAGTCGTTTTTTTAATCGATTTCAGGTTTCTGGCAAGCGTTTTGCAGCTTCACGTCAGGCCTATCCCTACGCATTTTTAAGGAGAGAAAGATGTTGAGTCTGCGTGCAGTGAATCAGTTTTACGGAAGCCAACATACGCTATGGAACGTGAATTTGGATTTTCCGCAAGGGATGTGTACAGGCGTCATAGGCCTGCCGGGGATGGGCAAAACCACCCTGATGAACTGTATTACCGGAAACATCCCCGTCGAAAGCGGCACGATTATCTGGCATGAAGCGGGCGCACCGCCGCGTGATTTGCTCAGCCCGGCACCGGAACAACGTTCAGAGCCGGGAATAGGCTATGTGCCGCAGGACAGGCGTATTTTCTCTCAACTGACGATTGAGGAGAATCTGCATATTGCCATGCGGGCGATGGGGAAACCCGACCCGGCGGCGAAAAGCGACGTATACGATCTGTTCCCGGAACTCTACGCGCGACGTCAGACGCGGGGCAATGCCCTTTCGCCAGAGGATCAGTATCAGCTTGCCCTGGCGAATGCACTGGTCAACCGCCCGCGGATGCTGATTCTGGATGAGCCTACTCATGGGGCAGGACACGGATTTGCCCAGAAGCTGGCGCAGCTGCTGGTGCGCTTAAACCGGGAGTTAGGCATGACGGTGCTGCTGGCGGAGCAGCAGCTGTCGTTTATCCGCCGGGTGGCGGATCGGTTTTGCATGCTTTATCGCGGGCGTAACGTGGCTCAGGGCCACGTTAGCGAGCTGAACGATGAGCTTATCGCCCACTGGATGTCGCGGGAAGCAAGACGCTGAGGTCGAGATAACGCCCGGTTTCGGCCTGCTCAGCATCGCCAGCAATCCAGGGGATTTCCCCGAGGAACGGTGCCGGGAGCACGCGCTTGAGGGTCGCCAGATACTCCTGATGCCGCCTGCCCGGCGCAACCACGTCGTTGGCTATCCAGCCTGCCAGCGTCAGCCCTGCCTGCTGAACGGCCTGCGCCGTCAGCATGGCGTGATTGATGCAGCCCAGCTTCACGCCGACGACCAGAATGACCGGAAGCCGCTCGGCCTGCACCCAGTCAGCAAAGGTCTGCGTGTCCGAAAGCGGCGTAAACCAGCCTCCTGCGCCTTCCACCAGCACCCAGTCGGCCTGGCTTTCCAGCGTCCGTAACCCGGCAGACAGCACGGCGAAATCAATTGGACGGCCTTCGTCAGCGCTGATAATGTGCGGCGACGTCGGCTCGGCAAAGGTATAGGGGTTCACCGCCGAATAGGCAAGCTCAAGGCTACTGTTACGCTGGAGCGCCAGCGCGTCGGTGTTGCGTAACCCTTCCGCCGTCATCTCGCTGCCGGAAGCTACGGGCTTATATCCGGCGGTGTTTTTTCCGAGCCGTCGTGCCGCCTGCAGCAGCGCAGCGCTGGCAACCGTTTTGCCCACTTCCGTATCCGTGCCGGTAACAAAATAACGTTCAGTCACGTTCGATAATCCCATGAAAAAGTTGATAAGAGAGCGGGAAAAGGCCCCGCTGCTGCGGCCAGGCCAGCTCCAGGCGTTGCAGCTGCCCCCGGGTCAGCGGTTTTTTCTCCCGCCCGGCGTGCAGGTGCGTGGCGCCGATGCCCTTCAGAGAGCGCATGGCGCTGAACGCGTCGCTAAAATTAAGCGTGATGGTTTGCACCGTGCTGCGACAGCGCAAGCCAGCCAGCGCCTGCGTCACCTGCTCATACGATAAAAAGCGGTTCGCGTGCGGCTGCTCATCCACCGCTTTCCACGCCTGATTCAGCTCCGGCAGCGAACTTTCCAGCAAGGTGGTAAAGGCCACCTTTCCGCCCGGTCGTGCGACGCGATAAAGCTCGCGTAACGCCTGCGGCAGGCTGCTGCACCACTGCACCGCCAGATGGCTCCAGACCAGATCGAACTGCGCGTCCGCCAGCGGGATCGCCTCGATATCGGCCACTACATAGTGGTGCGCAGCCTGCTGCTGGCGCGCCTCGTCCAGCATGGCGGGCGACAGGTCGATGGCTGTCACCTCGCTCCCCGCCTCGCGCCAGTAGCGGCTGTTGCTGCCGGGACCACAGCCGGCGTCCAGCACCTGCGGGAAGCGGTTCTCGCCAAGCGCGGCCAGAAGCCCCTGCGCGCTCTGGCGCTGGAGTTCATCGTGCTGCGAATAGCTCCGCGCGGCCCGGCCAAACGCCGCCGCAACGGCCTGCTTATTCACCGGCATCATGAAGCGCCTCCAGCAGCGTCTGGATATCCTGCGCCTCATGCGCCGCCGTCAGGGTTAAGCGCAGACGCGCGGTGCCCGGCGGAACGGTTGGCGGACGAATGGCCGTTACCCACATCCCCCGCTCGCGCAGCGCCTGGGCCAGCGCCAGCGCGCGGCCATTTTCGCCGACAATCACGGGCTGGATGGCGCTCTGCGAATCGGGACTCTGGAAGGGAAGCGCCGCCAGTCCCTGACGGAAGCAGGAGATGTGTTCTGCCAGCTGCTGACGGCGTTCATCCCCTTCTGCGCTGCGGATCACCGCCAGCGACGCCGACAGCGCCACGGCCTGCGCCGGGGGCATGCTGGTGCTGTAGATGAGGTGACGGGCAAACTGCAGCAGATAGTCGGCGACAGATTCGCTGCACAGCACGGCGGCGCCGCTGACGCCAAAGCCTTTGCCAAAGGTAACCACCAGCAGTTCCGGCTTCACGTTTTGTTGATGGGCGCTGCCGCGTCCTTCATCTCCCATCACCCCAGTACCGTGAGCATCATCGACCAGCAGCCAGGCGTTTTGCCGCTTTGCGGCCTCGTGAAGCGCGGCAAGCGGCGCACTGTCGCCGTCCATGCTGAACACCCCTTCCGTGACTGCCAGCTGTTGCCCGTCGCAGGGTTTGTCCAGCAGCGAGGCGAGCTGTGACGCATCGTTATGGGCAAAACGCCGCAGCTGCGCCGGACTTAAGTTTGCCGCTTCCAGCAGCGAGGCGTGGCTTAAACGGTCGGCGACAATGCGGTCCTCTTTCCCCATCATGGCCGCGATGACCGCCTGATTGGCGGCAAAGCCGGACATAAACAGCAGCGCACGCGGGTAGCCCAGCCAGTCGGCCAGCTCTTCCTCCAGCGCCTGATGCGCCGTGGTGTATCCGCTGACGTGCCCCGAGCCACCGCTGCCCACGCCAAATCGCTCCGCGCCCTGCTGCCAGGCGCGGATAATGGCCGGATGCTGGCTCAGCCCGAGATAGTCGTTGCTGGAGAAATTACAAAACTGCCGTCCCTCGCGGGTCAGAAAACGGCCCGCGCCGTTTTCCACCACTCTGCGAACGCGAAACGCCTCTGCCGCCCGGCGTTCTTCCAGCGCGGCATTAATCCGTGCCTGCCAGGTCATACGGCTGCCGCGTTGTAGAACTGGTCGGTATCGGCGTTGAGAATCTGCTGCTCCAGCTGCTGCTGTTGCTCGTTATCGCCCGTCAGCACCCCGGTCTGGTGCGGGTTCAGCCCCAGCTTGCGGAACAGCTGGACGTCTTTGTCCTCTTCCGGGTTCGGCGTGGTCAGCAGCTTGCAGCCGTAGAAGATGGAGTTGGCGCCGGCCATAAAGCACATTGCCTGAGTTTGCTCGTTCATCTGCTCGCGACCGGCAGAAAGGCGGACGTAAGAGGTTGGCATCATGATGCGCGCCACTGCGATGGTGCGGATAAAATCAAACGCATCCACATCCTCGTTATCCGCCAGCGGCGTGCCCTTGACCTTCACCAGCATGTTGATGGGCACGCTTTCCGGCGGGGTCGGCAGGTTCGCCAGCTGCAGCAGCAGGCCCGCGCGGTCTTTCACCGTTTCGCCTAAGCCCACGATGCCGCCGGAGCAGACCTTGATCCCTGCATCACGCACTTTGTCCAGCGTATCCAGACGCTCCTGATAGGTGCGAGTGGTGATGATGTTGCCGTAAAATTCCGGGGAGGTGTCCAGGTTGTGGTTGTAGTAGTCCAGCCCCGCGGCCGAGAGGCGCTGCGCCTGCTCCTCGTTGAGCGTGCCGAGGGTCATGCAGGCTTCGAGGCCCATCTCCTTCACGCCCTTCACCATCTGCTCCAGATAGGGCATGTCGCGGTCATGTGGATTCTTCCACGCGGCGCCCATGCAGAAGCGGGTTGAGCCCGCGTTTTTGGCCTTGCGCGCGGAGTCGAGCACCTGCTCCACTTCCATCAGACGCTCGGATTCGAGACCGGTTTTGTAGCGCGCGCTCTGCGGGCAATATTTGCAGTCTTCGGGGCAGGCGCCGGTCTTGATCGACAGCAGCGTGCTGACCTGAACATGGCGAGGATCGAAGTGCTGACGATGCACCTGTTGCGCTTCAAACATCAGCTCAAGGAAAGGTTTATTGAATAATTCAGTAACTTGCGACATCGTCCAGCGTGCGTGGTGAGCCATTGGGCTTCTCCAAAGGGTTTTGTTAATTTTCGGTTCGGTTTATACTCGTAAACCTAAAACTTTTCAAAATGGTTTACAAGTCGATTATGACCCAGGACGATCTCGCCTTCGACAAGCAGCATATCTGGCACCCTTACACCTCCACTACCCGCCCCCTTCCCGTCTATCCGGTAGCCTCTGCCCACGGCTGCGAGCTGCATCTCGCCAGCGGCGAGCGGCTGGTTGACGGAATGTCCTCCTGGTGGGCGGCCATTCACGGATACAACCATCCGCGCCTGAACGCGGCGATGAAGGCCCAGATTGACCAGATGTCGCATGTGATGTTTGGCGGGATCACCCATCAGCCCGCGGTGGATTTATGCCGCCGTCTGGTGGCGATGACGCCTGAATCGCTGGAGTGCGTTTTCCTGGCCGATTCCGGCTCGGTGGCGGTGGAAGTGGCGATGAAGATGGCGCTGCAGTACTGGCATGCGAAGGGCGAAACGCGCCAGCGGTTCCTCACCTTCCGCAACGGCTATCACGGGGATACCTTCGGGGCGATGTCGGTCTGCGATCCGGACAACTCCATGCACAGCCTGTGGAAGGGGTATCTGCCAGAAAACCTGTTTGCCCCTGCGCCGCAAAGCCGCTTCGACGGCGAATGGAACGAGATGGACATGGTGGGCTTCGCGCGGCTGATGGCGGCACATCGCCATGAAATCGCCGCCGTTATTCTCGAACCGATCGTGCAGGGCGCGGGCGGAATGCGGATGTACCATCCGGAATGGCTGAGGCGCATCCGCAAGATGTGCGACCGCGAGGGCATTCTGCTGATTGCCGACGAAATTGCCACCGGCTTTGGCCGCACCGGCAAGCTGTTTGCCTGCGAACACGCGGGTATCGCCCCGGATATTCTGTGCCTCGGCAAAGCGCTGACCGGCGGCACCATGACGCTCTCCGCCACCCTCACCACTCGTCAGGTTGCCGACACCATCAGCGACGGCGAGGCGGGCTGCTTTATGCACGGCCCAACGTTTATGGGCAACCCGCTGGCCTGCGCCGTGGCAAGCGAAAGCCTCGCCATTCTGGAGAGCGGCGAGTGGCAGACGCAGGTCGCGGCGATTGAGGCACAGCTGAAAGGAGAGCTGAGCGCCGCCTCGGGAGCGAATTTTGTGGCGGACGTGCGCGTGCTCGGTGCCATCGGGGTGATTGAAACCACCCGCCCGGTGAACATGGCGGCGCTGCAGCGCTTCTTCGTTGAGCAGGGCGTCTGGGTGCGGCCTTTCGGCAAGCTTATCTACCTGATGCCGCCGTACAGCATTACGCCGGAGCAGCTGCGTAAATTAACCGACGCGGTCGTAACAGCCGTTAACATTCCCGCGCATTTCGCGATTTAATCCCATGCGTTACACTTCCTGAACGAGTGAATAACGAGGGTAAACCGTATGAAAATCATCAGTAAAGATCTGCGCGACGGTGAAAAACTCCCGGAACGCCACGTTTTCAACGGCATGGGCTATCAGGGGGATAATATCTCCCCGCACCTGGCGTGGGACGACGTTCCTGCAGGAACCAAAAGCTTTGTCGTGACCTGCTACGACCCGGACGCGCCGACCGGCTCGGGCTGGTGGCACTGGGTTGTGGCGAACCTGCCCGCCGACACGCGCGTGCTGCCGCAGGGTTCCGGTTCAGACCTGGTTGCCCTGCCTGAAGGTGCCATTCAGACGCGCACTGACTTTGGTAAAGCGGGCTACGGCGGCGCGGCGCCGCCAAAAGGGGAAACCCACCGCTATATCTTCACGGTGCACGCGCTGGATGTGGAGAAGATTGAGGTCGATGAAGGGGCGAGCGGCGCGATGGTCGGGTTTAACGTGCATTTCCATTCCCTGGGGAGCGCGTCGATTACGGCGATGTATTCCTGAAAAAAGCCGGGTGGCGGCTACGCCTTACCCGGCCTGGATCTCGCATTCGTAGGCCCGGTAAGCGCAGCGCCGCCGGGCAAAACATCACAGCACCGAAGGTAGCAGTCCTACAAGGCGTCCCTCTTCCAGAAGCTGCATCGCCTTATCAATATCCGGCGCAAAGAAGCGGTCATCATCGTAATGCGTGACGTGCTCGCGCAGCACATGGCGCGCCTGCTCCAGCAGCGGGCTGGATTTAAGCCCTTCGCGCAGATCGATACCCTGACACGCCGCCAGCCACTCCACCGCCAGCACGCCGCGGGTGTTGGAGGCCATCTCCCACAGACGACGCCCAGCAGCCGGGGCCATCGAAACGTGATCTTCCTGATTCGCCGAGGTTGGCAGGCTGTCCACGCTGTGCGGGTGCGACAGCGCCTTGTTCTCACTTGCCAGCGCTGCGGCCGTCACCTGAGCGATCATAAAGCCTGAGTTAACCCCGCCGTTACGCACCAGGAATGGGGGCAGCTGGGACATGTGTTTATCCATCATCAGCGCGATGCGGCGCTCCGACAACGCCCCGACTTCGGCAATCGCCAGCGCGATATTATCCGCCGCCATCGCCACCGGCTCGGCGTGGAAGTTGCCCCCGGAGACCACCTCGTTTTCCTCGGCGAATACCAGCGGGTTGTCGGAGACCGCATTGGCCTCCACCAGCAGCACCTCTGCTGCCTGGCGCAGCTGCGTCAGGCACGCGCCCATCACCTGCGGCTGACAGCGCAGAGAATACGGATCCTGTACCTTCTCGCAGTTATGGTGTGAATCCGCAATCTCACTCGTGTCGGTGAGCACGTGGCGGTACATGGCGGCGGCATCAATCTGCCCGCGCTGGCCGCGCACCGCGTGAATACGCGCGTCAAACGGACGACGCGAGCCGAGCACCGCCTCGGTGGTCAGCGCACCGCACACCACCGCGGAGGCGAAGAGATCTTCCGCTTCAAACAGGCCGCGCAGCGCGAAGGCCGTCGACGCCTGCGTGCCGTTGAGCAGCGCCAGCCCCTCTTTTGCCGCGAGGGTGATTGGCGTTAAGCCGGCTTTTGCCAGTGCTTCTTTCGCAGGGAGCCACTCGCCCTGCCAGCGCGCTTTGCCCTCACCCAGCAGCAGCAGCGACATGTGCGCCAGCGGAGCGAGATCGCCGGAGGCACCGACGGAACCTTTTGCCGGGATCCACGGATAGACTTCTGCATTCACCAGGGCCATCAGCGCCTGGATCACGCTCAGGCGAATGCCCGAGAAACCGCGCGCCAGGCTGTTGATTTTGAGCACCATCATCAGACGGACAATCTCATCATCCAGCGGCTGGCCGACGCCTGCCGCGTGCGACAGCACCAGCGAACGCTGTAAGTTTTCCAGATCGTGCGTGGCGATGCGGGTCTGCGCCAGCAGGCCAAAGCCGGTGTTAATCCCGTAGGCGGTGCGCCCTTCGGCAACAATCGCTTCTACACAGGCGACGCTGTCGTTTATCGCGGCGTGGGCGCTTTCATCAAGTGAAAGGGTGACCGGCTGGCGCCAGATGTTACGCAGCTGTTTGAGCGTCAGCGAGCCGGGAGTGAGTGTTAACGCGTTCATGCATGCTTTCCTTGTGTGGCAGGGATCATCGGCAGGTTCAGTCCCTGCTCTTTGGCACAGTCAATGGCAATCTCGTAACCCGCATCCGCGTGACGCATCACGCCGGTTGCCGGGTCGTTGTGCAGCACGCGGGCGATGCGCGCGGCCGCTTCATCGGTTCCGTCACAGACAATGACCATACCTGAGTGCTGGGAGAAGCCCATCCCGACGCCGCCGCCGTGGTGCAGCGAGACCCAGGTGGCGCCGCTGGCGGTATTCAGCAGGGCATTAAGCAATGGCCAGTCGGAGACCGCGTCAGATCCGTCGCGCATGGCTTCGGTTTCACGGTTTGGGCTGGCGACGGAACCGGAGTCCAGGTGGTCGCGGCCGATCACAATCGGCGCGGAGACCTCGCCGCTGCGCACCATTTCGTTAAAGGCGAGGCCCAGCTTTTGCCGCCACTCGAGCCCTACCCAGCAGATGCGCGCCGGCAGGCCCTGGAAGCTGATGCGTTCGCGAGCCATATCCAGCCAGTGGTGCAGGTGTTCGTCGTCGGCGACGATCTCCTTCACTTTGGCGTCGGTTTTGTAGATATCCTGCGGATCGCCGGACAAGGCCACCCAGCGGAACGGGCCGATGCCGCGGCAGAACAGCGGACGGATATAGGCAGGCACGAAGCCGGGGAAATCGAAGGCGTTATTCACGCCCATCTCTTTCGCCATCTGGCGGATGTTGTTGCCGTAGTCAAAGGTTGGAATACCCAACTGGCTGAAGGCCAGCATCGCGGAGACGTGTTCCGCCATCGAACGCTTAGCCGCCAGTACCGTGCCTTCAGGGTCGGTTTCCGCTTTTTGCTGGTAGTCTTCCCACGTCCAGCCTTTCGGCAGGTAACCGTGCAGCGGGTCATGGGCGCTGGTCTGGTCGGTGACCAGGTCCGGACGCACGCCGCGGGCAACCAGCTCCGGCAGAATATCCGCCGCGTTGCCGCACAGGGCAATCGACACCGCTTTGCCTTCAGCGGTGTACTTTTTGATGCGCGCCAGCGCGTCATCGAGGTTGTCGGCCTGTTCATCGACGTAACGGGTGCGCAAACGGAAATCAATGCGGCTCTGCTGGCATTCAATGTTCAGCGAGCACGCGCCGGCCAGCGTGGCGGCCAGCGGCTGCGCGCCGCCCATCCCGCCCAGACCGGCGGTAAGTACCCAGCGCCCCTTCAGCGAGCCGTTATAATGCTGACGCCCCGCTTCCACGAAGGTTTCGTAGGTGCCCTGCACAATCCCCTGGCTACCGATGTAGATCCAGCTCCCGGCGGTCATCTGGCCATACATCGCCAGCCCTTTCGCGTCCAGCTCGTTGAAGTGTTCCCAGGTGGCCCAGTGGGGCACGATGTTAGAGTTGGCGATCAGCACGCGCGGCGCGTTCTTGTGGGTTTTAAACACGCCAACCGGCTTGCCGGACTGCACCAGCAGGGTTTCGTCGTTTTCGAGTTCGGTCAGGGATTTTACAATTGCGTCATAGCATTCCCAGTTGCGTGCGGCGCGGCCTATGCCGCCGTAGACCACCAGTTCGTGGGGGTTTTCCGCCACCTCAGGATCAAGGTTGTTCATCAACATGCGCAGCGGGGCTTCGGTGAGCCAGCTTTTGGCAGTAAGCGTGGTGCCGCGCGCGGCGCGGACGTCCTGCTGGCGGTATTTACCTGACGACATTGTGTGCTCCTCATAAGGGACAGATGATGCATTTAGATATACTTGTATAGACAAGCACACACAAGGTCGGATTTAACAAAAAAGATACAATTTTGTTATATTGCGTTAGCGATCACGCTTATAAAACTTATGACATAAAGTGGCCCTGCAGCCGGTAACGGTTCCCCGGGAAAAGCAGTCGGGCATGCGACACGATATGCGATGATGACCAGGTACGACGGCGGATCAGCAGGCACGGATCGTGTTCTTTAATGCGCAACAGCTCGCACTCCTGCGGCGTCGCGCGTACGGCCTCTACAATGTGCTCCCCTTCCGTGAGCGGTGCGACGAGCGAGAGATACGCGTGCGGCGTGGTGTGGGTGTAATCCTGGTTCAGGTATTCCGGTATCCGCTCTGCGTTGACGCAGCGATCTTCAATCTGCACCGGAATGTCGTTTTCAAAATGCACCATCACAGAGTGGAAGATGCGGCTACCCTCTTTGACATTTAGCTCAACGGCCTGCTCGGCGCTGGCCTGGGTCTCTTCCAGCACCAGCACTTCGCAGCGGTGCTGATGATTACGCGAGGTTATCTCATCGGCAATGCTGCGGATTTCAAACAGGGCAGATTGCCCTTTCGGTTCCGCCACGAACGTCCCCACGCCCTGCAGGCGCACCAGAAGTCCTTCGTCGGTGAGCTCGCGCAGCGCCCGGTTGACGGTCATCCGGCTAAAACCGAACTGCGCCACCAGCTCGGCCTCCGATGGAATGCGATCGTGCGGGCGCCAGACGCCGGTAGCAATCTTTTCGCTGATCGCCTGCTTCACCTTTTCATAGAAAGGCGCGGGCGGGCTCGGTTGCGGCAGGGGTGAGCGTGAAAACATCGTGACTCCTTTAATAGTGTTATGCCCACCAGTGAGCAATTTGCCAGGCCAGACGGGCGGCGAGCTTTGCGCCCTGTCCGTCCCGATCGTATTGCGGGTTAAACTCTACCAGATCGGCGGCCTGCAGCTTACCGCTGCGGCAGATTTGTTCAATAACCGGCATTAGATCCATTGCCGGGACGCCTAACGCCGCAGGGGCGGAAACGGCAGGCATTTCGCCCGCGGGCAGGACGTCCAGATCGATCGTCAGATAGATACGATCGGCCTGCGCCAGCACCTTTTCCAGCGCCGATAATGCCTCGCGTCTGAAATGAAGATCCTCCACCAGCGTGACGTTCAGGCGTTCGGCCTCATCCCACAGTGCCTGGGTGTTCGCCGCGCGGCTGACGCCGAAGCAGGCGTAGCGAAACTCGCGCCCGCATTCATCGCAGTATTGAGCCAGCTGACGAAACGGCGTACCGGACGTCGCCCGGTCGGCCTTGCGCAGGTCGAGATGCGCATCCAGGTTTATCACCGCCACGCGCTCGCCGGGGAACGCATCCAGAACACCCCGTCCATGCGCCCAGGCGGTTTCATGCCCGCCGCCAAACACCAGCGTGCGCATCCCGGTCTGCTGGCAGGCCGTCACGGCATCGCTTAACGCCCGCTGCGCGGGTTCAAGCTCATCGCTTTCAACGTACACCGAGCCCATATCCGCCAGCCGTTCGTGTCCCTGATGGCTTGCCATATTCGCCAGCGCTTTGCGCAGAATATCAGGGGCCTGCGCGGCGCCGGGCCTGCCCTGATTGCGTTTAACCCCTGCATCGCATTCAAAGCCTATCAGCGCGATGCCGGATGAAAGCGGCGTGAACAGCGCCTGCTGTTGGATAGTCTGGAAAATGCGCGTTGCATTGCTGGCTTCGGCGCTGTCGTCTCGCCCCTGCCAGACCGTTTCGGCGACGGGCCGCCATAACTTCATACTGCCTCCCCACGGAAAATACGTTGATACAGCGGATTGCGTCCCGGCTCGTAGACCATCTCTACCGGATGGTGAGCATCCCAGACGATAAAATCAGCGACAAACCCCGGCTGCAGCTGCCCGTGCGTTGCGCCGCGGCCCAGCGCCTGCGCCGCATGCCGCGTGACGCCAGCCCAGGCCTCTTCAGGGGTGAGGCCAAACTGGACGCAGGCCATATTCATCGCCAGGTGCAGGCTGGCAAACGGGCTGGTGCCGGGGTTATAGTCGGTGGCGACGGCCATCGGCACACCACGTTTTCGGAGCTGATCAACCGGCGGACGCTGGCGTTCCTGCAGAAAATAGAACGCGCCGGGGAGCAGTACCGCAACCGTACCGCTTTGCGCCATCGCCTGAATGCCCGCGTCGTCGAGATATTCGATATGATCGGCCGACAGTCCGTTATATTGGCTGACCAGCGCCGCTCCGCCCTGATTCGACAGCTGTTCAACATGCCCTTTCACCGGAATACCGAGCGCGGCGGCGGCCTGGAAGAGGCGCTCGGTTTGCGACGGGGTAAAGCCGACGTTTTCACAAAACACGTCTACTGCTTCATATAACTCTTTTTGCCACAGCGTGGGTAGGATCTGCTCACAGACCAGCGTGAGGTACGCATCCGGATCCTGTCGGTATTCCGGCGGAACCGCATGGGCCGCCAGCAGCGTTGGGCTGATATCAACCGGGTTATTGAGGCTCAGCTGGCGGGCAACCTGCAGCATCTTCTCTTCGGCCTCGGCGTTGAGTCCGTATCCCGATTTGATTTCAACGGTCGTTACACCTTCATTCATCAGACGCTGGAGCCGCTGCTGCGCCAGTTTCAGCAGGGTTTCCAGGGAACTGCTGCGCGTTGCCGTCACGGTGGCGTTAATCCCGCCCCCCTGAGCGCTGATGGTCTGGTAAGAGACGCCGTTCAGACGCTGTTCCCACTCCGCCGCGCGGTCGCCGCCAAATACCAGATGGGTATGGCAGTCAATCAGGCCAGGCGTGACCAGACGTCCCTCAAGATCGATGACGTGACGGTGTCCGGAAGGAAGGTCAGATTCAGGAAGCACGGCAAGGATAGTTTGGCCACGCACGACCAGCGCGTGCTGCTCTTTCAGGCCATAAGGCGCGGATGTACCGGGAACCATTGTTGCCAGGCGCGCATTTCGCCATATAACATCGTCAGGTTGAAGCTGCATGGGCATTCCACTTGTCATGGGTTGTATAGACATTTATTTGCATCCTTCGTCTGCTGTCAACCGCCTTAAGGGAAAATGTTATTTATTTGTGATGACTTTCCCGTCACCTCCGGGCAAAAAATACAACTTTTACCCTTTTTATCTTCCCGTTTCGCTCAACTTAGTATAAAAAAGCAGGCTATTTCGTCTATCCCGTAAAGACTTGCATACCCAGGAGCTTCACCTTGAACATTTCCAGGATTTCCCGTCTGGCGTTAGCGCTCGCCTTTGGCGTGACATTATCCGCATGCAGTTCTACACCACCGGATCAGCGTCCTTCTGAGCAGGTAGCGCCCGGTAACGCCTCCCGCCCGATTTTGTCCGCGGATGAAGCGAAGAATTTCGACCGCGCCCATTACTTCTCGGCGATGGATCCTAACGCCGCGCCGTGGACACCGTCTTCTATTAACCTGCCTAAACAGCCTGACTTCGTTGTTGGCCCGGCTGGCGCGCAGGGCGTAACGCATACCACTATCCAGGCAGCGGTTGACGCGGCAATCACTAAACACAGCGCGTCTCGCCAGTACATCGCGATCCTGCCGGGTGAATACGAAGGCACCGTGTATGTTCCGGCGGCTCCTGGCAGCATTACGATTTACGGTCTGGGTGAAAAAGCCATCGACGTAAAAATCGGCCTGGCGATTGATTCCGAAATCGACAGCACCGCCTGGCGTCACCTGGTGAACCCGGCAGGCAAATATATGCCGGGCAAACCGGCGTGGTATATGTTTGATAACTGCCAGAGCAAGCGTTCCGCCACCATTGGTGTGATGTGCTCGGCGGTGTTCTGGTCGCAGAATAATGGCCTGCAACTGCAGAACCTGACCATTCAGAATACCCTGGGTGACAGCGTGGATGCCGGTAACCATCAGGCCGTGGCGCTGCGTAGCGACGGCGATAAGGTGCAGATTAACAACGTCAATATTCTGGGCCGTCAGAACACCTTCTTCGTGACCAACAGCGGCGTACAGAACACGCTGCAGAACAACCGTCTGACCCGCACGCTGGTGACCAACAGCTACGTTGAAGGTGACGTGGATCTGGTGTCCGGTCGCGGCGCGGTGGTGTTTGATAACACCGATTTCCGCGTGGTGAATTCCCGTACC
The DNA here is from genome assembly GCF_014895915.1 of Enterobacter cloacae complex sp. P13B. Taxonomy (NCBI): domain Bacteria; kingdom Pseudomonadati; phylum Pseudomonadota; class Gammaproteobacteria; order Enterobacterales; family Enterobacteriaceae; genus Enterobacter; species Enterobacter cloacae complex sp. P13B. Next base: position 5,721 of record NZ_JADBQN010000006.1, on the reverse strand, counting down.
CAGCAGGAAGGCTATGTGTTTGCTCCGGCAACCCAGTCTAACCTGTTTTACGGCTTCCTGGCCGTGAACAGCCGCTTTAACGCGGCCGGTGACGGCGTGGCGCAGCTGGGCCGCTCCCTGGACATGGACTCTGCGACCAACGGCCAGGTCGTTATTCGCGACAGCGTGATCAACGAAGGCTTTAACGTGGCGAAGCCGTGGGCTGATGCGGCTGTCTCCAAACGTCCGTTCTCCGGCAACACTGGTGCGGTGGACGATAAAGGAAACGTGCAGCGCAACCTGAACGATGCTAGCTTCAACCGCATGTGGGAATACAACAACCGCGGTCTGGGCAGCAACGTGGTTGCTGAGCCGAAGCAGTAACGAGATGAGAGTAAAAGGGGGAGTTTAATCCCCCTTTTTACTGCGACTGAATGCGTCAGGCTCCAAACTTAAGATACGCATCCAATAGTTGCATAATCGCAACCATGAGTTGCAGGAACAGAATTGCCCATTCCACACCGCTCATACGCCACTCCTTTGGTATAGAGCACTTCTCCTCTGGTTTACCTTTCCGCTGCCTGTCACCAGAGGTGTGTTGGTTATGTTTTGATGTGCTCCGCAGTTTAGGCACCGTCGGCACCACCCGACAGCCAGGACTTAAAAAGGATCCTGAATTGCGGAATTGCAACACATCGAACCAACGCACAGAATGATATCAAATCACTACTGTACATAAAAACAGTTAAAACCAATTTAGGAATTTATAAAGCAAAAGCACTTAAGTGTCTGATTATTATTTATATACTATTCACCGATCATTCCGTGTTCTCCTTTGTTCGTTGACGATGAATTTACATCGCCTTGAGTCGACATTATGATGGCCCTGTTGGTTACGTTTTGATGTGCTCACCCGGCTACCACCGGGCATAAAAAAACCTCGCATTCGCGAGGTTTTTTGTTTTAAGCCGCTTAGTGCGCGTTAACCACCACCCACATTGGCCCCTGACCTACCGCATAGCGTCCTTTCTCTTCCAGCAGGCCCTGCTCGCCTTTGATTTCATACAGCGCGATGTGGTGGGATTTCTGTCCCGCCGCAATCAGGTATTTACCGCTGTGATCGATATTAAAGCCGCGCGGCTGGGTTTCCGTTGGCTGGAAGCCCTCAATAGCCAGCACGCTGCCATCTTCGGAGACGCTAAACACGGTAATCAGGCTGGAGGTGCGGTCGCAGGCGTACAGATGGCGACCATCCGGCGTGATGTGAATATCTGCCGCCCAGCGAGTGTCAGAGAAGTCAGATGGCATCATATCCAGCGTCTGCACGCATTCAATCTGGCCGTTTGGATCTTTCAGCTCCCATACGTCCACCGAGCTGTTCAGTTCGTTAACGACGTAGGCATACTGCTGGTTCGGGTGGAATACCATATGGCGAGGACCTGCGCCCTCAACGGTGGTGACTTCAGCAGGATTCTGCGCCACCAGGTGACCATCGTCGCTCAGGGTGAACAGGCAGATACGATCCTGCTTCAGCGCAGGCACCCACAGCGTGCGGTTGTCCGGGGAGATATTCGCCGAATGGCAGCCTTCCAGCCCTTCCACCACGTCGACAGTTTCTACCGGAATACCATCGTCAAGACGGGTCACGCTGACGCAACCGGCATTGTAAGAACCGCTAAAAATGAAGCGTCCTTTACGATCGGTCGAGATGTGGGTTGGGCTGCCCGGCAGTGGCGCTTCAGCGGTGTAGGTCAGCGCGCCGTCGTCAGGAGAGATGCGGTAGGCCAGCACGCGAAACTCCGGGCGCACACCCACGTATAAGAAACGTTTATCCGGGCTGACGACCATCGGTTGCACCTGGCCCGGCACATCAACAACCTGAACCAGCGTGAGCGAACCTTCTGCATTCAAGCGCCAGACGTGGATCTGCTGACTTTCAGGACTGGCGGTATAAACGGTTTGTTTCATGAATACTCCTTTCCTCACTGCACGTGAAAGTGATTATTTTTAACGGTGAATGCTGAATTTTAGCCAGGAATTTTGCAGCGATTTACTCTCGGTGTAACATCCCCTGAGACCTAAAATTCAACATTAACCCGGAAGAACAAATGACATCGCGTGTGATTGCACTGGATTTAGACGGAACATTACTTACCCCTCAGAAAACCCTGCTCCCCTCCTCCCTTGAAGCGCTTAAACGCGCGCAGGAAGTGGGATATCAACTCCTTATCGTAACGGGTCGTCATCACGTTGCCATTCACCCTTTTTATCAGGCACTGGCGCTGGATACACCTGCAATTTGTTGTAATGGCACTTATTTGAGTAACGGCTAAAGTAAACAAACAAATTACCATTACAAAAAGCATGGTTAATATCTTCTCGCCAATGCTGTAAATCTATCCTCACTGTGACCGTTTGACGTACCTGATTTGCGGTGTACTATCGGAAAACATTTACCCCAAATCACAGTGAACCACATGAACCATAAAGTAATAGCCCTTGATCTAGATGGAACCTTGCTAACCCCCGAAAAAAAGATTCTGCCTGAGTCCATAACAGCACTACAGAAAGCCCGTGAATCTGGAGCACAAGTAGTTATTGTGACCGGACGGCATTTTGTAGCCATCCATCCTTTTTATCAGGCATTAGCCCTTAATACACCCGCTATCTGTTGTAACGGTGCTTTATTGTACGATTACAGCAATAAAACAGTACTAACCGCTGATCCACTGTTACCCGAACAAGCTAGCCAGTTAGTTGATCTGCTTGATAGTTACAATGTTCATAGCTTGATGTATGCCGATGATGCCATGTACTACCAAGTACCAACCGGACATATTACCCGTACAGAAAATTGGGCTAAATCCCTACCAGAATCACAACGCCCAACTTTCACCCAAGTACCCTCACTACGTAGGGCTGTTGAAGATGTTAATTCTATCTGGAAGTTTGCCCTGACTGATACCGATACGCTGAAATTAGAGACATTCACAAAGGTAGTTGAGAGAGAACTAGCTCTGACTTGTGAATGGTCGTGGCATGATCAAGTTGATATCGCACAAACTGGAAACAGCAAAGGAAAACGATTAGAACAATGGGTAAACTCACAGGGTTTATCTATGAATCAGGTTATTGCCTTTGGTGATAACTTCAATGATTTAAGTATGCTACAAAGTGCTGGTTTAGGTGTGGCAATGGGTAACGCCGTTGATGAAGTGAAAGCCTGTGCTGATTTGGTTATTGGTGACAATACTGTAGCAGGAATAGCTAAAGTGATTAATCAGTACTTTGTGAATGTGCCTGAAAGTGAAATTTTATAATATAGAGGGAATAACTATGACTGAATCAGAATTTTTTAAAAAGTATCCAACAAAAGATTTTGATTTGAATCGTGTACACCGTAAAGAAGGTGGTTTTCAAGATTCAATTGAAGTAATTACTTATGAAGTTGTTGACAAAAAAACCAAAGAAGTAGTAGCTACAGTTAAAAGAACTGAAGTAAATGAACGACGTAAAGAACCTGAAATTTTTTGGGAATAAAAGAAAAGCCTGTACAACCTGTACAGGCTTCATAAGCGTCAAAAGTTTGTGCCATCATAATCTACTAGCACGCTTTCACATATCACCTTTGTACCGTTCCATTCATCCTTATATATGCTCGTATCGATCCCTACCCCAGGATGGAGTGTATACCCCGTATCATTAACAAACTTCTGGTACTTAGCTGTCTGTACTGAAGCGTCATAGTACCTATGTCCAGAGTACTTGAACCCTGCTGAACCTTGCGGAACAATCCATGCCCCATAGGATGAGAAAGTACTCGCATGTTCAATCACCTTGTATTCAAACTCTGAGCCTTTATAACGGCCTGTATACGCTTCTGATGTGTTGATCTTTCCGAATGGTGGATTGCCATAGGCAACCTGATAGAAACGGTCTGGTGAGTACTGGAGAGCGTCACCAATGACCCATTCTGCCTCTGGTAGTACCCTCTTCCCGATCATTACGTACTCTGGATTTAGTTCAACACAGGTAATGTGTGTTGGGTTGTTTCTTAAGTACTGGTAGTAGCTGAGGCGACCTATACCCGCACATAGTTCGATACAGTCAGCAGTACACCCAGCATCAAGTATGAAATCCCATGCAAGCATTTCAGGGGTAAAGAAAGCACCAGTAGCCCCTATACCATCACCCTGATAGTTATTGAGAATGAATTCTTTATCATCTTGTGATAGTTGTTTATCTGAGTGAACTAGCTCCATTACCCTATTATGATTTGTAGATTCTCTTTTTGTGACTCTTGCCATAAAATACCCTTTTTTAAATTCTTGGGGTATTTATGGATAATATTTTGGGCTGGACTGTATTTGTACTTAAGGCTACATTTTATACAGTAGTACTATGTGGCATTTCTTATACTATATTAGCATATACTTCACTACCAGTTGCATTAGGTGTTGTATCACTATCAATGACTATTCTACCTGGTACTGATTTTGTAAAAGAAAAAATTCAATATATAAACTCCCCAAATGGTAAAGCTGATATCTGGGGTGCGGCATGTATTGCTCTAAGTATTATTGCTGTTATCTATGGTGTGTTTACTGACCAGATCAAAGGTAATGATACCATTGCCTATTTGGTAACACTGGCGATTTTGATAGTTATAATGCTTATTTCTGCATTCACAAAAAAAGCCCCATAAGGGGCTTTAAATTAGCTACCACCAACCATGATAAGCAAGACTTGCATAAGTTGACCTAGTGGCACTTGGATCACGACGATTCCAAACGCGTCTAGTACTGGTACGATAATCCAGTTGTAGAGAATGATTAGGGTGATCACGAAACCAAGGGCATTACGCCAATGAAATGATACTTTTTCTATCTCTTCCTTGTTTACTTCAATCTGCCCTTCGGCATTAGTAGTTTGTACATCTTTAGCTATGGTTTGTTTCTTTAGAAAGAAGTCCATCCCCTTAGATATTAGTTCTGCGATAATGCTAAACATTATAGTTCCTTTTGGCAAATATACGACATTACGCGGTGTCCTTTATATACCTGCTGGAAAGAAGTAAGTACGGTTACAGTACTTTTACCATCGATTAGATCTACAGTTAGTACATCACCATTATTAACATTTGGTGTTTTAGTCAATTCAAAACTGAATGCAATTAAATCACCTTTAGCCTTATCAACTTGTTTCTTAATCATCTTACCTGATAGTGCTTTATCATATGGTAGTGTAACACTCACTGGTTGAATGCTTTGGAAAGCAAAGCTATCTAGTACTGTATAGTCATAACATGGGAATTGTTCTAAGTAGTTCATTTTTATCTCCAACGGTAGTTAAACGTACCGCGTAATGTTCGTAGTTGTTTTATTACTTTTTTTTCTGTGTCGTCATAGAAATCAAACAATGGTTTTCTTCCTACACTTCCATAGTACCCAACTACCCTTTTCTTACGTGCCATTACTGGATCGCGTTTGCTAGAGTTTTTGGAAGTGTCAATAAGATACTCTTTCCCGTTCTTACTCTTCACTCGTTTGTATTTATCCTTGTTCTTTAATTGTGATATGTTTCCCTGCTTGGTCAACCTAGCATTTTTATATGGAACCACTTTGTATTCATGTTTACGAACATAGTTAGGATCAATAACGTTCTTTAGGTAGTCTGCCTGATCTGGCATAACTATAATCTGATTAATACTAGTAAAACCATTTGGTTTATAGAAGTTAAACT
>NZ_JADBQN010000059.1:0-15484 GCF_014895915.1 Enterobacter cloacae complex sp. P13B | reverse complement strand
CTCAGCCCGGTGGGAGAGGGTTGGGGTGAGGGCATCAGACCGCACAATGCCCTATACTCACTTGAACCCGTATGAATTACCGGCGATAATTCGCCCCAATATGCGATTTACGAATCAATCCCTTCCTCGTCGGGTTTAACGACGCGGAGGGGATTTTTTTTCATCTGTTTTTAATGTATCGACGTTAAAAGAGGTCAGGACATGAGCACTTTAGGTCATCAGTACGATAACTCTCTGGTATCTAACGCGTTTGGTTTTTTACGCCTTCCAATGAACTTCCAGCCGTACGACAGCGATGCGGACTGGGTGATCACCGGCGTACCGTTCGACATGGCAACCTCCGGTCGTGCGGGTGGTCGTCACGGCCCGGCGGCAATCCGTCAGGTTTCCACCAACCTGGCCTGGGAGCACAACCGCTTCCCGTGGAACTTCGACATGCGCGAGCGCCTGAACGTGGTGGACTGCGGTGACCTGGTGTACGCCTTCGGCGACGCGCGCGAAATGAGCGAAAAATTGCAGGCGCACGCAGAGAAACTGCTGGCGGCCGGTAAGCGCATGCTTTCCTTCGGCGGTGACCACTTTGTCACTCTGCCGCTGCTGCGCGCCCACGCGAAGCACTTCGGTAAAATGGCGCTGGTGCACTTCGATGCGCATACCGACACCTACGCGAACGGCTGCGAGTTCGACCACGGCACCATGTTCTACACCGCGCCGAAAGAAGGCCTGATCGATCCGAACCACTCCGTGCAGATCGGCATCCGTACCGAGTTCGACAAAGACAACGGTTTCACCGTGCTGGACGCCGGCCAGGTGAACGATCGCGGCGTGGACGATATTCTGGCTCAGGTTAAGCAGATCGTCGGCGATATGCCTGTATACCTGACCTTCGATATCGACTGCCTGGATCCGGCGTTTGCACCGGGTACCGGTACGCCGGTTATTGGCGGCCTGACGTCAGACCGCGCCATCAAGCTGGTGCGTGGCCTGAAGGATCTGAACATCGTTGGTATGGACGTGGTAGAAGTGGCGCCAGCCTATGACCAGTCCGAAATCACCGCGCTTGCCGCGGCGACCCTGGCGCTGGAAATGCTCTACATCCAGGCCGCGAAAAAAGGCGAATAAGCCTTACGCGCTGATTGCTGCTGCGCGACGCATGCGCAGCAGCAACATTCCCCCGGCAAGCAGGGTGATTACCTGCGAGACGACCAGCACCGAAAAGCCTGAGCTGACTGACCCTACCGACCTCATCACCATCCCCATCAGCAGCGGAATAAACGCCGCGCAGATATTGCCGATCCCGTTGATAATGCCGTAAGCGCTGCCCACCGCTTCCCGCGCGGCGTGATGCTGGATCACCGCCGGAATAGCCGCCCCCTGTAGTCCCCAGAAGATATTCGCCGAGAGCATAAACAGCGCCAGCCAGGCAGGCTGATGGCTGAGCATCAGCGCGACCACGGACAGCGCCGTCAGCGCGCCGCCCACCACAAACAGCATTGGCGCCTGTTCCGGACGCATTTTGTCGAGCAGCACCCCGCCGAGGAACTTCGAGCCCAGACTCAGCAGGAAGGGAATGGCCGCAAGCATGCCCGTGGCGTGCAGCGAGAAATGATGCTCGTCGCGCAGCCACGCGGGCAGCCAGGCGCTGCTCCCCCAGAGATAGCTCAGGGTGGCAATCTCAACCAGCAGGATCCACCCGAGCAGCGGCGTTTGCCAGGCCAGCGAAAACGTCTCTGCGAAGCCCGGTTTTTTGATTTTCTCCGCACCCCGCGGCGCGGGCAGGAAGCGCCAGACAAGGCCGCCACCCAGCACAAGATTTAATACCGCCAGGGCATAAAACGACCCGGCCCAGCCGAGATGCGCCATCAGCCACGTTACCAGCGGAAAGCCCACGGCCAGCCCGAGCGAGACGCCCAGCGCGGTCACGGCGTTGGGTTTGCCGATCTCCTGCGCGCTAAAGTGATCGCTGATGAAGCGCGTTTTCAGCGAAAAGAGCGGCCCCTCAGCGATCCCCAGGATCGTGCGCGCGACGAGCATGCCCATCAGCGATCCGAGCAGCGGGGAAATGGCGCATACCGCTGCCCACATCGCTATGCTGCTCAATAATCCCTGTCGATAATGGAGTTTGCTTTCAATAACCGGAGTTAATAATAAAGCTGAAAATCCATAACCCAGCAGAAAACAGGTCATAAGCATTCCCTGTAACATTCTGTTTTCATTTAGCTGAAAATGCTGAGCAAATTCCGGGTTTAAAATCATTACAGAAATATTCACCCGGTCAACGTAGGAAATAATAACCAGTAATAACAGTGCCACTGTGCCTTGCCATCTTGCCGTCATAACGCCTGCCTTATGTTTTCGCTTATTTCTATTTTTATGCGCGTGATTGTCACGTGGGTAAAATGGTTCACCTGTGAAACTCATTGTTTATTAAAGAAGAAATAAAATTAAGTTTCACAGGTGAAACACCATAATTTTCCCTTCTTTTATTTTTAAGGAACAAAAAGAAAAGAAGTCAATCACTGTTTATTAAAATTTAAGGCCATCGATAAATCGTATTCTTTCACACCGAAATAATGAAAATTTCATATCGCTGCATTTTTTCGTGATCCTTTGCACACTTAGTTAATTAATTGCCGTTTGATTAACAAATTCGTCACATTGCGGCTTGACGAAACATTCATCGCTTTTATATTGACCGTATTAAATAAGAAACAGAGTTTCATATATGAAACAAAAGCCTGGAGGATCGTGATGAGCTGGATAGGCGTATGTGACGCAGAACAAGTACAGGAAGATTTCCCTTTTAGCGGCAACGTCGACGGTAAAGAGATCGGCGTGTATTTGATTGACGGTGAATATTACGCGCTGGAAGACGTATGCCCCCACGCCTATGCCCTGCTGAGCCAGGGCTTCGTGGAGGACGGCAAGGTGGAATGCCCGCTGCACGAGGCGGTCTTCGACGTCAAAACCGGTCAGTGCCTGCACGGCCCCGGCGGGCGCAACCTCAACCGCTACCCGGTTCGGGTTTTTGAAAACCAGATTCAGATTACCTTCGTCGAGGAGACCGTGGCATGAGCGACACCCTGAACTACAACCCGGCGCTGCCGGAAAGCCGTCAGTTTGCCCCACCGGCTGAGGGCGGTAACGGTGCGATCCATAAGCCGGGTGATTACCAGAACCTGATCTGGCAGACCCGCAGCCGCGAGCCGGAAAGCTGGGAAGTGAACCTCATCGCCACGCTGGAAGATCTCTTCGAGCAGGGGGTTGAAACCTTACCGGAGCTGGTGAACGGGCTGAACGCGGTGCGCATGCACGATCAGCAGGGCGAGCCGTGGAGCGAGGCCAGCTTCCAGGCATTCTTACAGGTTAACGGCTACTGAGGGCAACGCGATGACGACTACCGTACAACACTATCTCGATAAAGGTCTGCGCGGCCTCTGGTATCCGGTGCTGGCGAGCTGGGAGGTGCAGTCTGCACCGGTGGGCATTACCCGCCTGGGCGAACAGATTGTGGTCTGGCGCAACAAAGACGGCCAGGTGCAGGCGCTGGAGGACCGCTGTCCGCACCGCGGCGCACGCCTGTCGATGGGCTGGAACCTTGGCGACCGCATTGCCTGCTGGTATCACGGCGTGGAGGTCGCGGGCAACGGCGAGGTGAAAGACGTGCCCGCCGTGGACAAATGCCCGCTGGTCGGCCAGCAGTGCGTGCGCAGCTACAACGTGCAGGAGGCGCACGGCGCAATCTTCCTGTGGTTTGGCGTCACCGCAGACCAGCAGCCGGACGAGCTGACCTTCCCGGATGAGCTCGCCGATACGGACAGCTTCAGCAATTTCCTCTGCACCGCCGCGTGGAAATGCAATTACCAGTACGCGCTGGAAAACGTGATGGATCCGATGCACGGCACCTATCTGCACTCCTCGTCGCACTCAATGGCGGAAGGGGATCGCAAGGCCGACATGGTTCTCCAGCCGACCAAAACCGGCTTTATCTTCGAGAAGAAAGGGCAGAGCGGCGTCAACTTTGACTGGGTGGAGCTGGGCAACAGCGGCACCTGCTGGATGCGCCTCTCCATTCCGTACAAGAAGCGCTTCGGGCCGGGCGGCCACTTCTTTATCGTCGGCATGGTGGTGCCGGAAGATAACGACAACTGCCGCGTCTTCTTCTGGCGCATTCGCCGGGTGCAGGGCTGGCAGCGCGACATGTGGCGCTTCATGTACCGCAACCGTCTGGAAAAACTGCACTGGGAAGTGCTGGAGCAGGACCGCGTGGTGCTGGAAAGCCTGGCGCCAAACGCCCGCGACCATGAATACCTGTATCAGCACGACGTCGGCCTCTCGCGCCTGCGCCGCATGATGCAAAAGGCCGCCAAAGAGCAACTGGCGATGCGCGAAGAACAGCAGGGAGCCGCCTGATGAACGGGCTGCTGAGCGGCAAACGCATCGTCATAACCGGCGCCGCGCGCGGGCTGGGCTTTCACTTTGCCAAAGCCTGCGCGGAGCAGGGCGCGGCGGTGGTGATGTGCGACATCCTCAAGGGTGAGCTGGCCGAAAGCGCCCACGCCCTGAGCGAGCGGGGCTATGCGATCGAATCGCATGTTATCGATCTGGCCGATCCGCAGTCCATTGAGCAGGTGTTCAGCGCGATTGGCGAGCAGGGTCAGATCGATGGCCTGGTGAACAACGCGGCGATGGCGACGGGCGTCGGCGGCAAAAATATGCTCGATTACGATCCGGATCTCTGGGATCGGGTGATGAGCGTCAACGTCAAAGGCACCTGGCTGGTGACGCGCGCCGCGGTGCCGCTGCTGTGCGAGGGGGCGGGCATCGTGAACGTCGCGTCCGACACCGCGCTGTGGGGTGCGCCGCGCCTGATGGCCTACGTCGCCAGCAAGGGCGCCGTGATTGCCATGACCCGCTCAATGGCGCGCGAACTGGGCGAAAAGCGTATACGCATTAATGCCATCGCGCCGGGGTTAACCCGCGTCGAGGCGACCGAATATGTTCCGGCCGAGCGCCATCAGCTCTACGAGAATGGCCGCGCGTTAACCGGCGCGCAGCAGCCGGAAGACGTCACCGGCAGCGTGGTCTGGCTGTTAAGCGATCTGTCGCGGTTTATCACCGGGCAGCTGATCCCGGTCAACGGCGGTTTTGTCTTTAACTAAGGTGTAGCGATTATGGCAAACGATCAGGAAGTGAAGTATCTGGTGCCGGGGCTGGAGCGCGGTTTACAGCTGCTGTTGGCCTTTGGCGAGCAGCATCGCGATCTGACCTTTGCCGAGCTGCACCGGCTGGTGGATATGCCGAAGGCGACCGCCTATCGCGTGGTGCAGACGCTGGAGTACATGGGCTTTCTGGAGCGCAACGCGCGCACCAATACCTTTTCGCTGGGCATGAACGTGCTGCGTCTCGGCTTTGAGTACATTGCCTCGCTGGACGTGGCGCAGGTCGGCCAGCCGGTGATCGAGCAGCTGCGCGACGTGAGCCAGTGCAGCAGCCATCTGGCGATCCGCGACGGGCGCGACATTATCTACATCGCCCGCGTCAGCGCCGCCGGGTCGCGCATCAACCAGGTCAGCATTGGCACCCGCCTGCCGGTGCACTGCACCTCGCTGGGCCGCATGTTGCTGACCGATATTTCCCGCGCCGATTTCGAACAGTTGTTCCCGCACGAGCGCCTGCCGGGCAACGCGCCGGGGCAGCTTCACGACCGCGAGGCCCTGTGGCAGATGGTGCAGCAGGACAAAGCCCGCGGGTTTGTCATCGGCGAATCCTTCTTCCGCCACGGCATCTCCTCCATCGTCTACCCGGTGTATGACCGAAGCGGACGCGTGGCGGCGGTGGTCAGCATTCTGGTGCCGTCGGAGGAGATCCCGCAGACCGACCGCGAGCGGCTGCAAAACGAGGTTCGCCTCGCGGCGGATAAAATTTCTGGCTTCTTAGGCTATTTGTCACAGGCCAGCTAAATCAGTGAGTTAACGTCAGGCGCTTGACTGCGTCGGGCATGTTTTACGCCCAATTTGGGCCAGATGAGGCAACGAACGATGAGTGTAACCGGAATTGAAAAGCTGGAATTTGGCGTGGAAGACCTGACGCACTGCGCCAAATTTATGCGTGATTTTGGCCTGACGGGCGATGCCAGCGGCCAGCGTTTTACCACCCTGAGCGGCGCGCGCGTGGAGCTGAACCCCATCGACAGCCCCGACCTGCCGCCGGCGTTTGAAGCGGGCAACACCCTGCGCCGCATGACCTGGGCGGTTGCCGCACAGTCCGATCTCGACGCGCTGCGCCCGAAGCTGGCGCAGCAGCCCGGCTTTCGCGAAGTGGGCGACGCGCTGGAATGTCTCGATCCGAACGGCATGACCCTGCGCGTGCAGGTCAGCCAGCAGACCGACGTGGAGCTGAACGTTGAGCCGATCAACCAGTGGGGCGACGCCCGCCGTATCGACACACCCAGCCCGGTTTACGATCGCGCGCAGCCGATCAACGTCGGGCACGTGGTGTTCTTCGTGGAGGAGCTGGCGGCGGTGGAAAAATTCTACCGCGAGGTGCTCGGCTTCCAGGTTTCGGACCGCTACATCAACCGCGCCGTGTTCCTGCGCTGCGGGGCGCGCGGCGGACATCACAACCTGTTCCTGCTGCAACTGCCGAACCGCAAGCGCGGCCTCAACCACGTGGCCTTCACCGTGCGCGACATCCACGAGGTGATCGGCGGCGGTATCGCGATGAATAAAAATGAATGGAGCACCTTTATCGGGCCGGGCCGCCATCCGGTGTCGTCGGCGTACTTCTGGTACGTCAATAGCCCGACCGGCGGCGCGTTTGAGTATTACACCAACGACGACTATCTGACGGAAAACTGGCAGCCGCGCGAGCTGGAGCACTCCCTGGTCTCCTTTACCGAATGGGCGGTAGAAGGCGGGATTGACCACGACACGCGCCGCCAGCAGAAAAAGCCGGAGGCGGTATGACGTCGCGCATTGTCATTATCGGCGGCGGTCAGGCGGGCGGCTGGGCGGCGAAAACCCTGCGCGACGAGGGCTTCGACGGCGAGATCTGCGTAGTGGCGGAAGAGGAGTGGGATTTCTACGAACGTCCGCCGCTGTCGAAAGCGTCTCTGCTGGAGCCGGACGCGGCGCTCCCGCGGCTGTTTAGCGAAGAAGCACAGCAGGCGCTGAACCTGACCTGGTACCGCCCGCTGCGTGCTGAATCAGTCGATCGCGAAGCGAAAACCCTGCGTTTGAGCAACGGCGAACATCTTAGTTACAACATTCTTTTAATGGCCACCGGCGGGCGGGCGCGCCTGCCTTCGCAGGCGTGGGCGGCGCATCCGCAGGTCTACACTCTGCGCCACTGGCAGGACGCGCAGCGCCTGAAGGCGCGTCTGGCGGAAAGTAAAAAACTGGCGATTGTCGGTGGCGGCTGGATCGGCCTCGAGATTGCCGCTTCCGCACGCAAAAGCGGCGTAGCGGTCACGCTGTTCGAGCAGCAGCCCGCGCTGTGCATGCGCTCGGTGAGCGGCGAGGTGTCGCAGCGCTTAGAGGCGATCCACCGCGAGCAGGGGGTGGAGATCCGTACCGGCTGCGGCGCGCTGGAGCTGGAGGACGATAACGGCCTGCCGGTCATCCACTGCGACGGCCAGCGCGAAACCTTTGACGCGGTGGTGGTGGGGATCGGTGTCGATCTCAATCTGGAACTGGCGCGCGATGCGGGACTTCGCACCGAGCGGGGGATCGTGGTGGACGCCCAGGGACGGACGTCCGATCCGTTCATCTTTGCCGCAGGCGACGTGGCGCAGCACCATCACTACGGCCTGTGCATTCAGTCCTGGGCCTTCGCCCAGAATCAGGCGGTGGCGACGGCGAAAGCGATGCTTAACCCCGATGCGCCAGGCTACGACGACGCGCCGTGGCTGTGGTCGGATCAATATCAGCACAACATCCAGATCCTCGGCATTCCGCAGCCGGGCAGCCGAACGATAGTGCGTGAAGAGGCGCTGTACTTCTCGCTGGACGACAACGGTCGGCTAACGCAGCTGGTGGCGTTCAACGATGCGCGCACCGTCAAGCTGGCGAAGCGCTGGATGGCGGCGGGGCGGGACCTGTCGGACGTACCGCTCGCCGATCCTGCTTTTTCACTGATGTCACTGCGATAGCTAACCCGCACCCGTAGGGGGAGACATGACCACATTAGAGACCAACACCGCGCCCGTTGAGGCGAGCGGTGAGGGAACCCGCACGCCTGAAAAAGCGGTGCGCTGGGCCATCCCGCTGTCGCTGCTGGCCTGCGTGCTGCTGGCGTTTTTCGACAAAATCAGCATCGCGGCGCTCTTTTCCGACACCCATTTCCAGCAGGCGATGGGCATCGATTTTGACACCACGCGCCTCGGCATTCTGATGAGCGCCTTCCTGCTGAGCTACGGTTTTTCGTCGGTATTTTTGAGCGGTTTAGGCGACAAAATCGCGCCGCTGCGCCTGCTCACCGGGATGATGGCGATCTGGTGCGTGCTGATGGTGGCGATGGGCTTTACCCATAACTACACGCTGATGATCGTCCTGCGCATCCTGCTGGGTGTGGCGGAAGGGCCGCTGTTCCCGCTGGCTTTCGCCATCGTGCGCCACAACTTCCCGCAGCATTTACAGGCGCGCGCCACCATGCTGTGGCTGCTGGGCACGCCGGTCGGGGCGGCGATTGGCTTCCCGCTCTCCCTCTGGCTGCTGAACACCTTCGGCTGGCAGAGCACCTTCTTTGTCATGGCAATGCTGACCGTGCCGGTGCTTATCTTTGTGCGCATCGGCCTGCGCGGGATCCGTCTGGAAGCAAAAACCGGCACCTCGCAGGCGTCTCAGGACGAGCGGCGCGCGGCGCGGCGCGAGCTGTTTGTCAGCCCGCACTTCTGGATCATCTGCATCTTTAACATCGCCTTTCTGACCTACCTGTGGGGCATCAACGGCTGGCTGCCGGGCTATCTCATCAAGGGCAAAGGCATCCACCTGGAGCACGCGGGCTGGCTGTCGTCGATGCCGTTCATCGCCATGCTGGCGGGAGAGGTGATTGGCGCGTGGCTCTCTGACCGGGTCGATAAGCGCGCGGCGGCCTGCTTTATCTCGATGGCGGGGGCTGCGGTAGGCCTGGCGGCGGTGATGCACCTCGACACCCCGCTTGCCATCATCGCGGCGATGAGCTTCAGCACCTTTATGTGGGGCACCGGCGCACCCAACATTTTCGCCCTGCTGGCGAAGGCCACCCATCCCCGGGTGAGCGCCACGGCGGGCGGCATTTTCAACGGGCTGGGAAACTTTGCGGGCGCGCTGTCGCCGGCGGTGATGGGCGCGCTGATCGCCTTCACCCACAGCATGGATTCCGGGCTGATTTTTCTGGCGGTGATGGCGGCGGTGGGCTGCGTCCTGTTACTGCCGCTGCTGAGACGTTACTGAGGAGAGTGTCATGACTGATTCAACCGTAACCAACAAAACAGGCATCAAACCTGACCACCTGACGATGGAAGAGTGGGTCGAGTCGCGCATCGCGCGCTTCGAAGGCCGTAAATACGACTGGAACGCGCTGAAGTTCCAGGCCGATTTTGACCCGAAATACCGCCGCGCGCAGATGCGCTACATCGGCACCGGGGCAACCGGCGTGGCGAACGACACCAATACCGTGCAGGCGGACCATTTTACCTTCTCCACCATGGTGCTGCCGTCGAAGTGCGAAGGGCCGCTGCACCTGCACGACGACGTGGAGGAGGTGTTCTTCATGCTCAAAGGGCAGATCACGCTGATGATCCAGGACGGCGATAACTACACCGAAACCGTGCTGCGCGAGCGTGACCTGATCTCCGTCCCGCCGGGCATCTATCGCGGCCTGTTTAACCACGGGGAAGAAGAGGCGCTGATGTGCGTCATGCTGGGAACCAACAAGCCGGAAATCCCTACCTATCCCTCCGATCATCCGCTCTCAAAAGTGAAGCGGAACTAAGGGGGCGACATGACGGCTTTTCGTGAACAGGGAAGCGGCATCCCGCTGATGCTGCTGCACGGGATCAGCTCTGGCGCTGCGTCCTGGCATAAGCAGATGACGCTGAACGGTTTTCGCGTGCTGGCGTGGGACATGCCCGGTTACGGCGAAAGCCCGATGCTGGCGGTTGAGCGGGCGAACGCGGGAGATTACGCCGACGCGCTGGCGGCGATGCTCGACCGCGCAGGCGTCTGGCAGGCGGTACTGGTGGGCCATTCCCTGGGGGCGCTGGTGGCCAGCGCGTTTGCGGCGAAGTTCCCTGAACGCGTTATTCATCTGGTGCTGGCGGACGCCGCGCAGGGTTACGGTAATGCCGCGCCGGCGCAGCGAGAGCAGGTCTGGCGTAATCGCGAGCAGCAGATGGCGCTCGGTGGCGACATCCTCGCGCAGACCCGCGCCGCGAAGCTGCTGCGCCCCGGCGCGCGCGCAGAAGATATCGCCACCGTCGCGGCGGGCATGCGCAGGCTGCGGCCCGAAGGCTACCTCGCTGCCGCGTGGATGCTGGCGCATGACGACATTCACGGCTGGCTTAAGCGTTACGCCGGTCAATTTGAAGTCTGGTGCGGCGAGCAGGACGCGATCACGCAGCCCGAGCTGGTACAGGGGCTGGCGCTGCGCTACGGCATGCCGTTTACCGCGATTCCGCAGGCCGGACACGCGAGCTATCTCGATAACGACGCGTTTTTTAATCAACAGCTTTTACGCATTAACGAAGAGGTGCGCGATGAATGCACACATTGACGGCCGCGTAGCGGTCGTTACCGGCGGTTCGTCCGGCATTGGCTTTGAAACGCTGCGCCTGCTGCTGGGCGAAGGGGCGAAAGTCGCCTTCTGCGGTCGCGACCCGGACCGGCTCGCCAGCGCCCATGCGACGCTGCAAAACGACTATCCCGACGGGGAGATTTTCTCTTACCGCTGCGACGTGCTGAATGCCGACGAGGTGCAGGCCTTCGCGGATGCGGTGCAGGCGCGCTTTGGCGCGGCGGATATGCTGATCAACAACGCCGGTCAGGGCTACGTGGCGCACTTCAGCGACACCCCGCGCGAGGCGTGGCTGCACGAAGCCGAACTTAAACTGTTTGGCGTCATTAATCCGGTACAGGCGTTTCAGCCGCTGCTGGAACGGTCCGACATCGCCTCCATCACCTGCGTGAACTCCCTGCTGGCGCTTCAGCCGGAAGAGCACATGATCGCCACGTCGGCAGCCCGCGCCGCGCTGTTGAACATGACGCTGACGCTCTCGAAAGAGCTGGGAGGCAAAGGCATTCGCGTCAATTCCATACTGCTCGGTATGGTCGAGTCCGGCCAGTGGCAGCGCCGCTTTGAAAGCCGGGCGGATAAAAGCCAGAGCTGGCCGGAGTGGACGGCGGAAATCGCGCGCAAGCGCGGCATTCCGATGGCGCGCCTCGGCAAGCCGCAGGAGCCCGCGCAGGCGCTGCTGTTCCTCGCCTCACCGCTGGCCTCGTTTACCACCGGCGCGGCGCTGGACGTTTCCGGCGGCTTTTGCCGCCATCTGTAAGGACGCATCATGAAAAAGGTAATGTTAATTGGTTATGGCGCCATGGCGCAGGCGGTGATTGAGCGTCTGCCCGCCGGCGTGGCTATCGGCTGGATCGTGGCGCGCGCGTCTCACCATGCCGCCATTCGCGACCAGTTTGGCGATGCGGTCGAGGCGCTGACCTCGCCGATGGCGTGCGCACAAACGCCCGATCTGGTGTTGGAGTGCGCCAGCCAGCAGGCGGTTGCGCAGTACGGCGAAGCGATTCTGCGCCGCGGCTGGCATCTGGCGGTCATTTCCACCGGCGCGCTGGCGGACAGCGCGCTGGAGCAGCGCCTGCTCGCGGCGGGCGGGAAACTGACCCTGCTTTCCGGGGCGGTGGCCGGCATCGACGGGCTGGCGGCGGCGAAGGAGGGCGGGCTTGAGCGCGTCACCTATCAGTCGCGTAAAAGTCCGGCCAGCTGGCGCGGCAGCTATGCCGAGCAGCTTATCGATCTTAACGCAGTCAGAGAGGCGCAGGTCTTTTTTGAAGGGAGCGCCCGCGAGGCGGCGCGCCTGTTCCCGGCGAACGCCAACGTGGCGGCGACCGTGGCGCTCGGCGGCGTCGGGATGGATGAAACCCGCGTGCAGCTGATGGTTGACCCGGCAACGAAACGTAACACCCACACGCTGCACGTAGAAGGGCTGTTTGGCGAATTCCATCTGGAGCTGAGCGGGCTGCCGCTGGCGTCTAACCCTAAAACCTCCACCCTGGCGGCACTCAGCGCGGTGCGCGCCTGCCGCGAGCTGGCCCTGAGCTGAGGAGTGACGATGGACGATCTGAAGATTTTTATCGGCGGCCAGTGGCGACGCGGCGGTGGCAACCCGATGCAGAGCCACTTCCCGGCTGACGGGTCGCTCAATGCGACGCTGAACGCGGCAAACCTTGACGATCTGCACGACGCGATCGAGGCCGGCGAGCGCGCGTGGCGCGATCCCGTCTGGCGCAACAGCCTGCCGCACGTGCGGGCGAAGATCCTGCACAAGGTGGCGGATCTGATTGAGTCCCGCGCTGACGAGCTGGCGCAGATGCAGAGCCGGGATAACGGCAAGCCGCTGGCGGAGGCGCGCGGGCTGGTGATGAGCGCGGCGGGAACGGCGCGCTACTTCGCCGCCGCCTGCGAGCTGCTGGAAGGGGAGCTACCCACGCCGCGCCAGCCGGATCTGCTGACGCTAAGCCGCTATGAGCCGCTCGGCGTGGTGGCGGCTATCACGCCGTGGAACTCGCCCATTGCCAGCGAGATGCAGAAGGTCGCCCCGGCCATCGCCGCCGGGAACGCGGTGATCCTCAAGCCTGCCGAAGCCACGCCGCTGATGGCGCTGGAGCTGGCGCGCATTTTTGAACAGGCCGGGCTGCCCGCCGGGCTGCTGAGCGTGCTGCCGGGCAAAGGCTCGGTGATTGGCGACGCGCTGGCGCGCCATCCCCGCGTGCGAAAAATTTCCTTTACCGGCGGCACCGCCACGGGCCGCCATCTGGCGCACGTGGCCGCGGAAAAGCTTATTCCGGCGTCGCTGGAGTTGGGCGGTAAATCCCCGACCATCGTGCTGGAGGATGCCGACGTTGAGCAGGCCGCGCGCGGGATCTGCTACGGCATTTTCAGCTCAGCAGGGCAGGCGTGCATCGCCGGGTCCCGGCTGTTTATCCACGAAAGCCTGTACGCGCCGCTGATGGCGCGGCTGCTGGAATTAACTCGCGGGCTGCGCGTAGGGCACCCCTTCACCGACGGCGTTCACGTTGGGCCGCTGATCAATGAGAAACATCGCCAGAGCGTTCAGGAATACGTCGAGCTGGCGAAGCTCGAGGGGGGCCGGGTGCTGTGCGGCGGGGAGATCCCGGCAGATCCGGCGCTCGCAAACGGCAGCTTCTTCCAGCCGACCATTATCGAAGGGCTGACGAACGGCGCCCGCGCCTGCCAGGAGGAGATCTTCGGCCCGGTGCTGGTGGCGATGCCGTTTCGCGATGAAGCGGCGTTGATCCGCGAGGCGAACGACTCGGTTTACGGCCTGGCGGCAGGGATCTGGACCCGCGACACCGGGCGGGCGCTGCGCCTGAGCGAGCAGCTGGAAGCCGGTACGGTGTGGATCAACACCTACAAAGTTTTTGCGATTTCGACCCCGTTCGGGGGCTTTAAAGAGAGCGGTCTGGGCCGCGAAAAGGGCATTCAGGGGCTGAAAGCCTGGATGCAGCAAAAGAGCATTTATCTGGCGACGGGTAACAGCGTCAACCACTGGTGCGACTGAGAAAGGGTGAGCAATGAGCGAAATGATAACCGTCGGCGACGCCATCGCCAGAACGCTGGAGCAGTATCAGGTTGAGGCCATCTACGGCGTCATCTCCATTCACAACCTGCCGATCGCGGATGCGGTAGGGCAGCGGGGAAAAATCCGCTTCGTGCCCGCGCGCGGCGAGGCGGGTTCCGTCACCATGGCTGACGCCCACGGGCGGTTTTCCGGCCTCGGCGTGGCGCTGACCAGCACCGGCGCGGGGGCGGGGAACGCGGTAGGCGCGCTGGTGGAGGCGATGAACGCCTGCACGCCGCTACTGCATTTAACCGGACAGGTTGAGAAGGCCTGGCTGGACGCCGACACTGGGTTTATCCACGAGACCCGCGACCAGCTGACCTTCCTGAAGGCCAGTTCAAAACGGGCGTACCGCATCAGCAATGCCAGCCAGGCGATAGCTATCCTGCATAAAGCCATTCAGGACGCGCAGACGCCGCCGTGCGGGCCGGTCTCCGTGGAAATCCCGATTGATATTCAGGGGGCTAAAATTCCTCTGTCTCTGGTGACCGCACCGGTGAAACCAGCTTCGGCTGCAGCTGTGGATCCCGCGATGGTGGATGCTTTATGGGCGCAGCTCAGGCAGGCTAAACAGCCGCTGCTGTGGCTGGGCGGCGGGGCGCTGGGAAGCGCTGACGCGGTGAAAAAGCTGGCCGATGCGGGCGTGACGGTGATCTCCAGCACCCACGCGCGCGGCGTGCTGCCGGACGACCATCGTGCCAGCCTGCGGGCGTTCCACAATTCGCCGTCGGTAGAGGCGCTGATTGCGCAGTGTGATTTTACGCTGGTGGCCGGTTCTCGCCTGCGCAGCAACGAAACCCGCTCCTGGACGCTTGAGCTGCCGTCTCCACGCGTGCAGATTGATATCGACCCGGCGGCGGCGAGCCGTAACTACCTGATGGATAACACGCTGGTAGCCGACTGTTCAGCGCTGCTTGCCGCGCTGGCTGAAAAAGCGCAGGGCCGCGAGTGGGGCAACGCCCAGTGGGACGCGCAGGTGCAACTGGTGGTCTCGCAGGCTGAACAGGGCCTGCGCGAGCAGTGCGGCGCCTATGCGAAGCTCAACGACGCCATTGAAAAAGCCCTGCCGCAGGACGGCCTGCTGGTGCGCGATATCACCGTTTCCGGCAGCCTGTGGGGCAGTCGTCTGTTCCGCGCTAACGGCCCGCTGATGAACATTCACTCCCTGGCCGGGGCGATTGGCATGGGGCTGCCAATGGCGATTGGTACCGCGATTGCCAACCCGCAGCGCAAGGTGGTGGGGCTGGTGGGCGACGGTGGCCTGAGCCTGAATTTAGGCGAGCTGGCGACGCTGGCGCAGGAGAAAGCTAACGTGACGCTGCTGATCATGAACGACGGGGGCTACGGCGTGATGCGCGGCATTCAGGATAAGTACTTCGGCGGGCGACAGTATTATAACGAACTGCATACGCCGGACTTTACCCTGCTGGCACAGGCAATTGGCCTGCAGGCGTGGAGCGTTGAGCGGGCAGAGGATTTTGAAGCCGTGATGACGGAAGCGCTGGCGATGCCGGGGCCGTCGGTAGTGGAAGTGCGGATGGGTCAGATTGGCGCGCTGAAGTTTGCCGGGCCGCCGCAGAAAACGCTTTACTAGCTGTTTCCCCTCTCCCACGGGGCTGAGGGATCCCCAGT